>NZ_JBYOJT010000003.1:0-61476 GCF_057798875.1 Cupriavidus sp. 94F1 | reverse complement strand
CCCGCGGCCCCCCACCCCCCCGGGGCCCCCCCCCCCCCCCCCCCCCCCCCCCCGCCCCTCTCCCGCGCGCGGGAGAGGGGCCGGGGGAGAGGGCCAGCGCACCGAGAACCGCATGGACATATTCACGCGCCGCCGAGTACTTCAGGCCCTGACCACCTGCGCCGCCGCGCTCGCATGGCCCGCGCTCGCGCAGGCCGACACCTGGCCAGCCAAGCCGATCCGCATGATCGTGCCGTTCCCGGCCGGCTCGTCGCCGGATCTGATCGCCCGCATCGTCACCGAGAAGCTGGCTGCCGTGCTGGGACAGTCCGTGGTGGTCGAGAACCGGCCCGGCGCGGGCGGCAATATCGGCACGGGGCTGGTGGCCAAGGCCGCGCCCGATGGCTACACGCTGCTGTTCACGATCAATGGCCCGCTGGTGACGGCGCCGTCGCTGTATCGCCATTTGAGCTATGACCCGATGAAGCAGCTGGCGCCGGTGACGCTGGTGGCCACGTCGCCCAACGTGCTGGTCATCGATGCCCGGCTGCCCGTGCACAGCCTGCGCGAGTTCGTGGCGCTGGCGAAGTCGAAGCCGGGCGTGATGAACTATGGGTCGGTCGGTAACGGCAGCGCGGCGCACCTGGCGATGGAGCAGCTCAAGGCGATGGCCGGCATCGACCTGCAGCACGTGCCCTATGCGGGATTTCCGCAGATCACGACGGCAATCGTCGGCGGCCAGGTGCAGGCGGGCTTCATGGTGCCGGCGATTGCCATGCCGCTTGTGACGGCCGGCAAGCTGCGCCTACTGGCGGTGACGTCGTCGGGGCGCACCGGCCTGCTGCCTTCGGTGCCGACGGTGGCGGAATCGGGTTATCCGGGTTTCGAGGCGATCTCGTGGCAGGCCATTCTTGCGCCGGGCGGGACGCCGGCGCCGATCGTGGACCGACTGTATCGCGAACTGGTCACGATCATCGGCAGCGCCGACGTGCGCGACAAGATGCGCGCGCAGTATTTCGTGCCGGCCGGTACGGCGCCGGCATCGCTGCGGCAGACGATGGTCAGCGAGAAGGCACGCTGGGACAAGGTGATCCGCGCCGCCAACGTGCAGCCGGAGGACTGACGCCGGACGCGTCTGGCGTGGGCGCGCTCAGGCGCCGCCCGCGAAGCCGTTCTGGCGCCAGGCCTCGAACACGACCACGGCGACCGTGTTCGACAGGTTGAGGCTGCGGTTGTTGGGGCGCATCGGCAGGCGGATGCGCTGCGCGGCGGGAAACCACTCGCGCCGCTCGGGCGCCAGGCCACGCGTTTCCGATCCGAACACGAACCAGTCGCCCGGCTCGAAGCTGACCTGGCCGAACGGCGTGGAGCCGTGCGTGGTCAGCGCGAACATGCGCGTGGGGTCGGGCTGTTCGGCGGCCATCAGCGCGTCCCAGCTTTCGTGCACGCGCATCGTCGCGTACTCGTGATAGTCCAGCCCCGCGCGCCGCATGCGCGCGTCTTCCAGCGGAAATCCCAGCGGTTTGACCAGATGCAACTGCGCGCCCGTATTGGCGCACAGGCGGATCACATTGCCGGTATTCGGCGGGATTTCGGGTTCGACAAGGACGACGTTGAACATGGGATGGCAGCAAAAAACCGGAGCGCAGCTTACCGCGTGCGCCGCGTCGTGTCACGGCGTGCGCAAGGCCACCAGCGCGGTGACGCGGGCCGCGCCGTGCGCTTTCAGCACCCGCGCGGCTTCGCGCAACGTGGCGCCAGTGGTCATCACATCGTCGATCAGGCCGACATGCAGCCCGTGCGGTGACGTGTTGTGGCTGACGACGAACGCCTGTCGCAAATTGGCCTGGCGCGCGGCCAGGTCCAGGGTGCGCTGGCTGATTGTGTCGCGACGACGCGACAGCAGCGTGGCCGATGCGCGGACGCCCAGGTGACGCGCCAGCGGGCGGGCGATTTCCCAGGCCTGGTTGAAACCGCGTTCTGCCAGGCGGGCCGGTGACAGCGGGATCGGCACCAGCAGGTCGAAAAAATCGGGGGCGCGGCCGGTGCGGGCCACCGTGGCCAGGCGGTCGGCGATCCATCCCGCAGCGGGCAGCCGGCCGCCGAATTTAAGCTGCAGGATCAATTGGTCGAACGGTGTGGCGTAGTCGCCGAGCGTCAGCGTGGCATCGAGCGGATCGTCGTCCGCGCACAGCCCGCAAGCGCCGTGGCTGCCCGGCGTGGCACACCGGGGGCAGCGCGATACGGGCCGCGCCAACGCATCGGCGCAAGCGGCGCACACCACGTCGCGCTGCACGGCTCCGCAGACCAGGCAGCCCGATGGCAACAGCCCGCGCCACAACCGTGCGGCCGGTCCGGCAAAGACCCTTCGGGCACGCATGGGTCCCGGCGCGTATACTTCCGCCGGCCCGCTCCGTGCGGTCTCCGAGGGTGCGACACTTTGCCGCACCTGCTGATTCGACCCTTGCTGCCTCGCCTGTCCGTGTCCCTGCATGCCTCCGACTCCTCAGATGCCTGGTTGCCGCCCGCGCGGCTGACCCGGCTTGCCTTCGATCGCCGTAGCCCGCGCTTCGGCCAGCTCGATTTCCTGCTTGGCGAGATAGGCCAGCGCATGCAGGAGCGGATGGAAGTGGTCAAGCTGTCGCCGGGCCGCGCGCTCGATATCGGCTGCGGCCATGGCCAGGGTCTGGCGGGTTTGCGCGCGCGGTTTCCCGATGCGCAGATTGCCGGAATCGATATCTCCGGCGCGATGCTGCAGCAGGCCGCCGGGCGAGACCCACAGCGCCGGCCCGGCTGGGTGGGGCGGCTGCTGGGCAAGCGCCCGATGTTCGACCTGGTGCAGGCCGATCTTGCCACACTGCCCTTTGGCGCGGCCAGCTTCGACCTGCTGTGGTCGAACCTGGCCCTGCACTGGCATCCCGAGCCGCACCGCGTGTTCCCGGAATGGCATCGGGTCACCGCCGACGACGGGCTCGTCATGTTCTCGTTGTTTGGCCCCGACACCTTGAAGGAATTGCGAGCCGCATTTGCCGACGTGGACCTCGACGCGCACACGCTGCGCTTCGTCGACATGCACGACATCGGCGACATGCTCGTGCACAGCGGCTGGTCCACGCCCGTGATGGACATGGAGACGCTGACCGTCACCTACGAATCGCCCGAAAAGCTGCTGGACGAAGTGCGCGCCTTCGGCGGCATGCGCCGGCCGGGCCGGGTCGGGCTGCGCGGGCACAAGTGGCACCGCGCCGTGATTGCCGCCCTGCATCGCATGCGCAACGAGGATGGCGTGATCCCGCTGACGTTCGAGATTGTCTACGGCCATGCATGGAAAATCCCGGCCCGCGGCAAACAGGCCACCGACGATCAGGGCCGCGCGATCATCCCCGTCGACAAGATCGGCCGCGCCCCGGCGCGCCGCTGAAGCGCGCCAGCAGGACGGTTGCCCGACAATCGGGGCTTGCCGTTTGTGTTGCCTATCGGGGCTAAAAAGCTCATGCACAAATTTGTGCCGATGGCAAGCACTTCGGTCAAATCCTATGTTGTTCGAGTATGCGAAGCGCCATATAATGGGCCGGTTTGTCGCAGTGGTCCCCTGGCACAAGAACGTTCCTGGAAGGCACTCCGCACGTGCGCTCCTGGGGCGGATTTCGTCCCGGGCGTGCATCCGATGCAGAGTGGTTGGCGATGCAAGACTTGGGTATCGCATTCCAGACGGCAGTAGGTGACTCCGGCGGAAATCCCGGCGGACGTACCCCCTTGCCGGCCAACGACTGGCTGATGAAGCGGAATTGTTCGCTCTCTCCGCGCCAGGTCGGCTGGTTCTACTTCTCCATCGCATGTTTTTCCATTGCCATCGCGGCGTTTCTGACCGTGTGGCATGGGGCCTGGCTCGTGCTGCCGTTTGCTGGCCTGGAACTGACCGGGCTGGGGATTGCCCTGCTGGCGTATGCGCGCCATGCGACGGATCATGAACGCGTGAGTGTGACCGACGGCATGCTGGTCGTGGAGACAGCCAGCGCCAGTCGGGTCACGCGGGAAGTCTTCAATCCACAGTGGGTGCGGATTGAACTGGGTGAATCGTTCCGGGCGCTCGTGGTTCTGCGGTCGGGCAAGCGCACCGTGCGGGTGGGGTCGTATCTGGCCCCGCACCGGCGGCGCAAGTTCGCGCAGGAACTCGCAGCGGCCCTGCATGACGTCCGGACCGGACGGGGTGCGGGGCAGGGCGGGGACAGATTTGAATCTGTAAATTGGGTAGATAAACAATGAAAATGTGGAAGAAGGCATCCGCAGCATGTCTTGCAGGCACGTCCCTGCTTGTCAGCCAGGCGGCCTCCGCGGTCAGTGACATGCCGGGTGGCCCAGCCGTCCGACAGCTGAACCTGGCCGAACCCGTTACAAAGATCGCCGAACAGATTCACTGGCTGAACTGGATGATGCTGATCATCTGCACGGTGATCTTCATCGCCGTGTTCGGCGTGATGTTCTATTCCATCTTCAAGCACCGCAAGAGCAAGGGCGCGAAGTCGGCCTCGTTCCACGAGAGCATCACCGTGGAAGTGGTCTGGACCATCGTGCCGTTCCTGATCGTGATCGCCATGGCGCTGCCGGCGACCAAGACCGTGGTGGCGATGAAGGACACCACGAACTCCGACATCACGATCAAGGCCACCGGCTACCAGTGGAAATGGGGGTACGACTACCTCAAGGGCCAGGGCGAGGGCATCTCGTTCGTGTCCACGTTGACCACGCCGCGCGAGCAGATCAACAACCAGCAGGAAAAGTCGAACACCTACCTGATGGAGGTGGACAACGAGCTGGTGGTGCCCGTCAACAAGAAGATCCGCATCGTCACGACCGCCAATGACGTGATCCATGCCTGGATGATCCCGGCGTTCGGCGTCAAGCAGGATGCGATTCCGGGCTTCGTGCGCGACACGTGGTTCCGCGCCGAGAAGACCGGCGTCTACCGTGGCCAGTGCGCCGAGCTGTGCGGCAAGGAACACGCGTTCATGCCGATCGTGGTGCGCGTGGTGTCCGATGGCGAATACGCCAAGTGGGTCGACGACAAGAAGAAGCTGATGGCCGCGGCCGCCGACGATCCCAACAAGACCTGGACGCTCGACGAAATCAAGGTGCGCGGCGAGAAGGTCTACGCCGCCAACTGCGCGGTCTGCCACCAGCCGACCGGCAAGGGCGCGGGCGCGTTCCCGGCGCTGGACGGCTCGAAGGTCGTCAATGGCCCGAAGGCCGGCCAGATGCACATCCTGCTGGAAGGCAAGGGCGGCATGCCGTCGTGGAAGCAGCTCTCGGATACCGAGCTGGCCGCGGTCATGACGTACACCCGTAACAGCTGGAGCAACAAGACCGGCGAAGTGATCCAGCCGGCGGACTTCTCGCAAGCCCGCGCCGGCAAGTTCCCGGAAGGCGGCGGCGCACAGGCCGCAGCCGGCGACACGGCCCCCAGGAAGGCCGCCACGCCGACCAACGACAAGCAGGCCAGCCTCGCGGGCAACCGCGTCGCAGGCTGACCCGCGGCAGCCCCGCATTCAGGAATTGATGGAGTCATTGCGATGAGTACCGCTACCCCGGAGACACTGGGCCATCCGCACGACCACGCGCACGATCACGGCCATGGTCACGGCCATGACGATCACGCGCACGATCATCCGCATGGCTGGCGCCGCTGGCTGTTCGCGACCAACCACAAGGACATCGGCACGCTGTACCTGCTGTTCTCGTTCACGATGCTGCTGTCGGGCGGCGCGCTGGCACTGCTGATCCGCCTGGAGCTGTTCGAGCCGGGCCTGCAGTTCTTCCGGCCCGAACTGTTCAACCAGTTCACCACGATGCACGGCCTGATCATGGTGTTCGGCGCGATCATGCCGGCGTTCGTGGGCTTTGCGAACTGGATGATCCCGCTGCAGATCGGCGCCTCGGACATGGCGTTCGCGCGCATGAACAACTTCAGCTTCTGGCTGATGCCGCCGGCCGCGCTGCTGCTGGTTGGCTCGTTCTTCGCACCGGGCGGCGCCACCGCCGCGGGCTGGACGCTCTACGCGCCGCTGTCGGTGCAGATGGGCCCGGGCATGGACATGGCCATCTTCGCCATGCACATCATGGGCGCGTCGTCGATCATGGGCTCGATCAACATCATCGTGACCATCCTCAACATGCGCGCGCCCGGCATGACGCTGATGAAGATGCCGATGTTCTGCTGGACGTGGCTGATCACCGCCTACCTGCTGATCGCCGTGATGCCGGTGCTGGCTGGCGCCATCACGATGGTGCTGACCGACCGCCACTTCGGCACGAGCTTCTTCTCGGCCGCTGGCGGCGGTGACCCGGTGATGTACCAGCACATCTTCTGGTTCTTCGGGCACCCCGAGGTGTACATCATGATCCTGCCGGCGTTCGGCATCATCTCGCACGTGGTGCCGGCCTTCGCGCGCAAGCGCCTGTTCGGCTACAGCTCGATGGTGTACGCCACGGCGTCGATCGCCATCCTGTCGTTCATCGTGTGGGCCCACCACATGTTCACCACGGGCATGCCGGTGACGGGCCAGCTGTTCTTCATGTACGCGACGATGCTGATCGCGGTGCCCACGGCCGTGAAGATCTTCAACTGGATTGCCACGATGTGGCGCGGCTCGATGACGTTCGAGACCCCGATGCTGTTCGCGATCGGCTTCATCTTCGTGTTCACGATCGGCGGCTTCACGGGCCTGATGCCGGCCGTCGCCCCGATCGACATCCAGCTGCAGGACACGTACTTCATCGTGGCGCACTTCCATTACGTGCTGGTGGCGGGCTCGCTGTTCGCGCTGTTCGCCGGCTTCTACTACTGGGGGCCCAAGTGGAGCGGGTTCATGTACGACGAGATGCGCGGCAAGATCCATTTCTGGGGCTCGCTGATCTTCTTCAACGTGACCTTCTTCCCGATGCACTTCCTGGGCCTGGCCGGCATGCCGCGTCGCTATGCCGATTACCCGACCCAGTTCACGGACTTCAACGCCGTGGCGTCGCTGGGCGCGCTGGGCTTCGGCCTGATGCAGGTGTACTTCTTCTTCGCGGTGGTGCTGCCGTCGTACCGTGGCGGCCAGGCCGCCGGCGACAAGCCGTGGGATGGCGCCGAAGGCCTGGAGTGGACCGTGCCGTCGCCGGCCCCGTTCCACACCTTCGAAGAGCCGCCGGTGGTGAAGTAAGCGCAGGGACGTCGTAGTTTTACGAAGTCGTGCGAAGTCGTGCGAAGTCGTGCCAATCGGCCGGATGCCCACGGGCGTCCGGCCAGCGAGATCCGAATCATGCAGCCCTCAGCCAAAAGCCCGTCGCAGCTGGAACGCCAGGCCAGCCAGAAAGCCGCCAACCGGCGCCTGGGATGGATCCTGTTGTCGGTGGCACTGGTTTTTTTCCTGGGATTTGTCGCCAAGATGAAGTTCCTGGGCGGCTGATCCGATAAGAACAAGGCAATAGCCGGAGACAAGGCAGTGGACGCGCAGGACAAAGCCCTCGAAAAGCGATTCAACCGCGGCATGATGATGCGGCTGCTGGTCGTGGTGACGCTGATGTTCGGCTTTGGCTACGCGCTGGTGCCGCTGTACAAGGCGATCTGCGACATCACCGGGCTCAACGTGGTGACCACGCGCGACCTGTATGGCGCGGGCGCGGCGGTAAAAAATACCCAGGTCGACACGACCCGCACGATTACCGTGGAGTTCGATTCGAATGCGCGCGGCCCGTTTGCGTTCCGGCCGGTCAGGCATTCGATGGAGGTGCACCCGGGCGAGCTGACGACGATCGTCTACGAAGTGGCCAATGGCCAGTCGCGCGACATCTCGGCGCAGGCGATCCCGAGCTACGCGCCCAAGCAGGCCACGGAGTATTTCAAGAAGGTGGAGTGCTTCTGCTTCAAGCAGCAGACGCTCAAGGCGAACGAGGCGCGCGAGATGCCGGTGGTCTTCGTGGTCGATCCGAAGCTGCCGAAGGATGTGAAGGTCATCACGCTGTCGTACACGTTCTTCGAGATCGGCACGCCGGTGGCGCAGGCCCAGGAAGCCGGGGTGACGGCAACGCAGCAGGGCAGCTGAGGAGGCTGGGCATGGCGACGGACGATCCGGTGCATCGCAAGGCGTCATTCGTACAGACGGTGCGTGCGGTGCTGTGGTCGTTCATTGGGCTGCGCAAGGGGTCGGAGCATGAATCCGACATGGCGCGCCTGAACCCGGTGCATGTGATCATCGCCGGGCTGATTGCGGCAGCGGTGTTCGTGGCGGTACTGATCGCCATCGTGCGCGTCGTGGTCAGCCAGGCATAGCAGGGCAGCAGATACAAAGCGAGCACGCCGCCGGCCAGATGTCGGGGCCGGACGGGCGGATAACATGAATCGAGACTTTGAGCTGGAGATAGAAGAATGAGTGCGAATCGCGCAAACGCCCCGTACTACTTCGTGCCGGGCCCGTCGCGCCATCCGATCACGGCGGCGTTCGGCCTGCTGATGACCGGCGCGGGAGCGGCCGGTTGGGTCAACGGGCAGCCGTGGGCGCCGTACCTGTGCGGCTTCGGGCTGATCTGGTTCCTGTTCGTGCTCAAGAGCTGGTTCGGCGACGCCATCGGCGAATCCGAGGGCGGGCTGTATGGCAAGAACATCGACGTGTCGTTCCGCTGGTCGATGGGCTGGTTCATCTTCTCGGAGGTGATGTTCTTCGCGGCGTTCTTCGGTGCGCTGTTCTACGCGCGCACCATCGCCATGCCGTGGCTGGGCGACCTGAACAACAAGATCATCTGGCCGGACTTCTCGGCCGTGTGGCCGAACACCGGCCCGGCGGGCACCGTGGAAACCTTCCAGACCATGGGGCCGTGGCCGATCCCGACGATCAACACGGCGCTGCTGCTGACCTCGGGCGTGACGCTGACCTGGGCGCACCACGCGCTGCTGGCCGGCAAGCGCAACCAGCTGATCCAGGGCCTGGTGCTGACCATCCTGCTGGGCGCGATCTTCATGTGCCTGCAGGTCTACGAATACATGCACGCCTACCACGAGCTGAACCTGAAGCTCACGTCGGGTGTCTATGGTTCGACGTTCTTCCTGCTCACGGGCTTTCACGGCTTCCACGTGACGATGGGCGCGATCATGCTGGCGGTGGTGCTGGGCCGCGTGCTCAAGGGCCACTTCACGCCGGACCACCACTTCGCGTTCGAAGGCGCCGCCTGGTACTGGCACTTCGTGGACGTGGTCTGGCTGGGTCTGTACGTGGTCGTGTACTGGTTGTAACACCGGGTGGTGTCTGCGCGCTCCCCCAGCCGCTCTCCCGCGCGGCGGGAGAGCGAAGCCAGCCAGCCACAAACGAAAAGCGCCGCGTGAGGTCAGTCTCAGCGGCGCTTTTTGTTTGGCATCCGGACGGCTCAGGGGGACATGTGGATGCCGGTGCTCTGAATCCAGCCCATCCAGTGCGAGAACAGGATGAACAGGAACAGTGCGATCGAGAAGCCGACGCGCAGCATCAGCGAGCGCATCATGTTGGGCGTGCGGCCACGGTCGCGCATCATGAAGAACAGCGCGGACGCCAGGCTGCCGATGATCAGGATAAAGGCGACGATGATGACAAAGCGCATGTGGGGGGCTCTTTTCGGCAAGCGCCCATTATGGCATCGCCGCCGCCGGAGGAAACCCGTGACGACCCGCAGGCGGTGGCGCGCGCCGGGAGCGGTGCCGATGATTGCCGCGCTGGTGGTGATCGCGGTGACCTGCGCGCTGGGCAACTGGCAACTGGGCCGTGCGCACGAGAAGACCGGCCGCGCCGCACGGCTGGCGGCGGCAGCGGCGCAGGCGCCGGTCGATCTGACAGCAGGGCGGGGAGACGCCGCGGCTTTGGTGGATCGCCACGTGCGCGCACGCGGCAGCTTCGACGACAGCCGCACCGTGCTGCTGGACAATCGCCCGCATGGCAATGGCACCGACAGCCGTGCCGGATTTCTGGTGCTGACGCCGTTGCGGCTGGCCACGGGCGGGCAGGTGCTGGTGCTGCGCGGCTGGCTGCCACGCGACGCGCAGGACCGCACGCGCATCGCGCCGTTCCCGACGCCAGCCGGCGAGGTCACCGTCGAAGGCACCGCGCTGGCCGCCGTGCCGCGCGTGTACAGCCTCGGCCAGGACCCCGCCGCGGAGGCCGGCCGCAAGATACGTCAGAATATCGACCTTGCCGCGTATGCGCGTGAGATCGGTACGCCACTGCTGCCAGTGGTACTGGAACAGTCGGGCGATACGGGCGATGGGCTGGCGCGCGACTGGGCGCCCGCCGATTCCGGCGCCGACCGCCACTATGGCTACGCCGCGCAGTGGTTCGGCCTGGCCGCGCTGACCGTGGTGCTGGTGGCAGTGCTGGGATGGCGCCGCGCCCGGCGCGAGGCCGGACCGGCCACGGCCACCGAATGACCCGAGAGTGATCAGATTGATCGAACGATGAACGTACAGACATCCTCCATGCCGCAGCAAGATCCCTCGGCCACGCCCGACCCCCGCATCGATGCCCGCACGCGCCGTGGCCGTCTGCAGATGCTGATGCTGCTGCTGGTGTGCGCATCGCCGGTGCTGTTCTCGTATTTCACCTATTACGTGATCAAGCCGACCGGCGGCAGCACCAACTATGGCGCGCTGGTGGACCCACAGCGCCCGATGCCGGCCGTCGAACTGGTCAACGAGCGCGGCGAGGCCGTGCCGCTGACGTCGATGCGCGGCAAGTGGCTGATGCTGATGACTGATCCGTCCGCCTGCGACGAAGCCTGCGCGCGCAAGCTGTTCACGATGCGCCAGATCCGCGCGGGGCAGGGCGAGGACCGCGAGCGGATCGTGCCGGTCTGGCTGATCCAGGACGCCGGTAAAGTGGACGATCGGCTATCTACCGCCTACAACGAACCCTATGCCGGCGTGCGCTTCCTGCGCATGGACCGTGCGGCCATCGCGCAATGGCTGCCGGCCCAGGAAGGCGGCCGCGTCGAGGACACGCTGTTCCTGGTCGATCCGCTGGGCAATCTGATGATGCGCTGGCCGAAGGACCCCGACCCGAAGAAGGTGAGCGGCGACCTGAAGAAGCTGCTCAAGTATTCGCGCATCGGCTGACGCGCGCCGGAACCATCCTGGCGCACCGACCGATCCATCCCGATCGTTTTTTCGTTGAATTACCGGCTGTACCCAAATGCTGCTCCAGCTCGCCATCATCGGCATCCTGATCGCCCTGCTGCCACTGTCCTATGTGATGGTGCGCGGCAGCCGTGACAAATATCGCAAGCTCGTGTGGATCACGGCGTTCCTGACGCTGGACCTGATCATGTTCGGCAGCTTCACGCGGCTGACCGACTCGGGCCTGGGCTGCCCGGACTGGCCGGGTTGCTATGGCCATTCGAACCCGCATGCGGCGATGGAGCCGATCCGCGCGGCCGAGACGGCGCTGCCGAGCGGCCCGGTCACGCTGGTCAAGGCCTGGATCGAGATGATCCATCGCTATTTCGCCATGGCGGTGGGCGTGCTGATCATCTCGCTGATGGTGCTGGCCTGGGTGAAGCGGCGCGAACTCAGGCAGTCGCCATGGTTTGCCACGGGCGTCTTCGTGCTGGTCTGCGTGCAGGGTGCCTTCGGCATGCTCACGGTCACCATGAAGCTGCAGCCGATCATCGTGGTCACGCACCTGATGCTGGCCATGCTGCTGCTGGCATCGCTGATCTGGCTGGGCTCGCGCAACGACCAGCCGCACGCGGTGGCGCCGCAGGCGGCGTCGCTGCGCTGGGCGGGCCTGCTGGCCATCGTGCTGCTGGTGGTCCAGATCTTCCTGGGCGGCTGGGTCAGCACCAACTACGCGGTGCTGGCCTGTACCGACTTCCCGCTCTGCAACGGCCAGCTGGTGCCCGAGATGGACTTCCGCCATGGCTTCACGCTGTGGCGCCAGCTGGGTATGACGGCCGATGGCGACTACATCCCGCACGCGGCGCTGGTGGCCATCCACTGGGTGCATCGCGGCTTTGCGTTCGTGGTGCTGGGCTACCTGCTGTGGTTCGGCCTGCGCGCCCGCCGGCTGGAAGGGCTGGCGCGCCACGGCAAGTGGCTGCTGGCCGTGCTGGCGCTGCAACTGGCCACCGGGATGTCGAACATCGTGTTCGACTGGCCGCTGGTGGCGGCGGTGGCACATAACGGCGGAGCAGCCCTGTTGCTGATGCTGTTGCTCCGTCTCAACTACAATATCGGCCTCGCGACCCGCTCCGCAGGCGCCGCCGCCCAGTCCGCAATCGCGGCGCGCGCCACATGAAGGACAAGATGCCCCCCGTGGTTACCGCTACCCACCCCCACTCTTCCGTGGGCCGGATTCGTCACCTGGCCCGCCAATACGCCGCACTGACCAAGCCGCGCGTGACGCAACTGGCCGTGTTCTGCTCGGTCATCGGCATGTTCCTGGCCACGCCGGGCATGGTGCCGTGGTCGGTCCTGATCGGCGGCGCCGCCGGTATCTGGCTGCTGGCCGGCGCGGCCTTCGCCATCAACTGCCTGGTGGAACAGAAGATCGACGCGCTGATGCGCCGCACGGCCTGGCGCCCGTCCGCCACCGGCGAGATCACCACCACGCAGACGCTGATCTTCTCGGCCATCCTTGGCGGCGCGGGCATGTGGCTGCTGCACGTGTTCGCCAACGACCTGACGATGTGGCTGACCTTCGCCACGTTCCTGGGCTACGCGGTGGTCTACACGATCCTGCTGAAGCCGGCCACGCCGCAGAACATCGTGATCGGCGGGCTGTCGGGCGCCATGCCGCCGGCGCTGGGCTGGGCCGCCGTGGCGGGCACCGTGCCGGCCGAGGCCTGGTTCCTGGTGCTGATCATCTTCACGTGGACGCCGCCGCACTTCTGGGCGCTGGCGCTGTATCGCCGCGCGGACTATGCCAAGTCCGGCCTGCCGATGCTGCCGATTACCCATGGCGAACGCTACACGCTGCTGCATATCCTGCTGTACACGCTGGTGATGATCGCGGCCACGCTGCTGCCGTTCGTCTACGGCATGAGCGGCGTCATCTACCTGGTGGCCGCGCTGGGGCTGGGCCTGGTCTTCCTGGGCTACGCCTGGAAGCTGTTCCGCAACTACTCGGATCAACTCGCGCAACGCACCTTCCGCTATTCGATCCTGTACCTGTCGCTGCTGTTCGCGGCGCTGCTGGTGGATCACTACTTCAAGTTCGTGCCGCAGGTCTGATCGGTCTGCCTGCGGCATCTTGCCGCGCCCGGAGTCCACGGCCAGCGTGATCGGCGATACTTCCGGGCGTATCTTGCTTCCCATCCGCTCCGACGCATGCCGACCTCCGCCTCTGGCTTTTTCGCCACATTCCGCCGCTTTTGCCTGCTCGCCCTTTGCGCCGCGTTCCTGGCCGCCTGCGGGCAGCCGAAGCCGTCGTTCAAGAACGTCGATATCTCGGGCGCCAGCGACTTCGGCAAGGATTTCGCGCTGCAGGACCCCGCCGGCAAGACCCGCACGCTGGGCGACTTCAAGGGCAAGGTGGTGCTGATGTTCTTCGGCTACACGCATTGCCCGGACGTCTGCCCGACTACCATGGTCGAGCTCAAGCAGGTGATGGAGCAGCTGGGCCCCGATGCCGACAAGGTGCAGGTGCTGTTCGTCACGGTGGACCCGGACCGCGATACCGGCGCGCTGCTGGGCCAGTACGTGCCGGCCTTCGACGCGCGCTTCCTGGGCCTGCGCCCGGCTGACGAGGCCGCGCTCAAGCAGGTGACCAAGGACTTCAAGGTGTATTACGCCAAGGTGCCCGGTTCGTCGCCGAACAACTACACGATGGATCACTCGGCCGGCAGCTACGTATTCGACCAGAACGGTCAGTTGCGGCTGTTCATCCGCCACGGCCAGGGTCCGGAGCCGATCGCCCACGACCTGAAGGCGCTGATGTCCTGATGTCCTGACGGACGTGCCGGGCGCGCGGCGGCGATGCCGGTGCGCCAGGGCAAACAAAAAGGCCGGTCAATCGACCGGCCTTTTGCTTGGTGCGTTCCGCGTTGGCGCGGATCAGGCAAATGCCGCCAGCGCACCCTTCATCTTCTTCATCGCGGCCGTCTCGATCTGGCGGATCCGCTCGGCCGACACGCCGAATTCGTCGGCCAGCTCATGCAGCGTGGAGCCGCCCGAGCCGTCGTCGTTCACGTCCAGCCAGCGCGCCTCGATGATGCGGCGGCTGCGCGGATCGAGCTTGCTCAGCGCTTCTTCCAGCCCTTCCACCTGCAGCCGGTCGTTGTGTTTGGCCTCGATGACCTTGGTGGGCTCGTTGTGGTTGTCCGCAAGGTAGGCGATGGGGGCGAATTCTTCCTCGCCATCGTCGATCTGGCCTTCCAGCGCCATATCGCCGCCCGACATGCGGGTTTCCATCTCCATCACTTCCTCGGGCTTGACGTTCAGCTCGCGTGCAACGGCTTCGATCTGCTCGGGCGTGAAGGTATGCGCACCCTGCTTGTGGCTGCGCAGGTTGAAGAACAGCTTGCGCTGGGCCTTGGTGGTGGCCACCTTGACCATGCGCCAGTTCTTCAGCACGTATTCGTGGATCTCGGCCTTGATCCAGTGCATCGCGTACGACACCAGGCGCACGCCCTGCTCGGGGTCGAAGCGCTTCACGGCCTTCATCAGGCCGATATTGCCTTCCTGGATCAGGTCGGCGTGCGGCAGGCCGTAGCCCAGGTACTGGCGGGCGATCGACACGACCAGGCGCAGGTGCGACATCACCAGGCGGCGGGCGGCATCGACGGAATCGTTGTCGCGCAGGTCGCGGGCCAGCCGCAGCTCTTCCTCGGGGGTAAGCAGCGGAATGCGATGGACCGCCTGGATATAGCTATCCAGATTGCCCAGCGTGCCCGGAAACGTCAGCGCAAGGCTGTTCGCGGCAGCACTCTGGGGCGCCGTCGGCAGACGGCGGGAAACTTGGTTTTGATCGGCAGACAGGACTGCGTTCACTATGACTCCTTTCGCATCCGGCGGTGGGTTGCCGGTGTGTCCCGGAAGGACACCGCATTGCAACGCATATTAGCACTCGAACCGGACGAGTGCTAAGTTAGAGGGCCGATGGGGTTGATAGTTCCGTCACATCGGGGTCGTAATCCCGATAGCGTCTGATCGTCGTCGGCTTCGGATCGCGCCCCAGTCCCCACAAGGCCTGGCGGGCGGCGTGATCCCGACAGGAATATTAGAGAAGCCGGCGGTCAATCGGTTTCCGACGAATTCACTGCAAATTCGGGATGGTGAATTGCGGGATTCGCTACACTGAAGTTGTTTTCCAGCCGCATTGCACCATTCCTTGGAGACGTTTCCATGTCTGCTATCGAACACTTGCTGAAGCCGCATGTGCGGGATATCGGCGAGTTCACCGTCCGCCGCCTGCTGCCCGCCGCCACGACCCAGACCGTCGGGCCGTTCATTTTCTTCGACCACATGGGCCCCGTGGAGATGGCGCCGGGGCAGGGCATGGATGTGCGTCCGCATCCGCATATCGGTCTGGCCACGGTGACATACCTTTTCGAGGGCGAGATCATGCACCGGGACAGCCTGGGCAGCGAACAGGTGATCCGGCCGGGCGACGTGAACTGGATGACGGCTGGCACCGGCATCGTCCATTCGGAACGTTCGCCGGATGCCGCCCGCGAGGCAGGCCCGCGCCTGCATGGCATCCAGACCTGGGTGGCACTGCCGCTGGCCCATGAGAACGATCCGCCGTCGTTCCACCACCATCCGGGCGCCACGCTGCCCAAGCTGGAACTGCCCGGCGTGCGGATGACGGTGATTGCCGGCGATGCCTTCGGCGCCGAATCCCCGGTGCGGGTGTACAGCCGCACGCTCTACGTGGCCATCGAGATGGATGCCGGCGCCAGCCTGGTGATTCCGGCGGAACATGTGCAGCGCGGCGTCTATCCGGTGGACGGCAACCTGGAAATGGATGGCGAGACGCTGCCCGCCGAGCATCTGGTGGTGTTGACGCCGGGCGAGCCGGTGACGATCACGGCGACCATGCCGTCGCGCGTGATGCTGCTCGGCGGCGATCCGACCGACGGCCGCCGCTTTATCTTCTGGAACTTCGTGGCCAGCAGCAAGGAAGCCATCGAGGAAGCCAGCCAGCGTTGGCAGGACGACAAGTTTCCGCACGTGCCAGGCGAAACCGAGCGCATCCCGCTGCCGGTGCGGCGTTAGGCCGCAGCGCGGCCGACGTGCCGCGGCCGCCTTTCCGCGCGCTGGCCGGGTTGGGCGATCAGACCGGGCTGGCCCAGGCCACGCGCGTGGCCTGCCGCAGGCAATCCTTGATCGTGGCGATCTGGGTGGCGATGGGGGCGGGCACCGGCTCGGCGCCATCGAGCACCTTGCGGATCCAGGCCGCCGTGTCGGCCACGTCGGTGCCGGCCGGCAGCGCCGGCACTTCGGCGATGGAACCGCCCACCGGGTCCACCATCGTGCGCTGATGCCCGTCGTGCAGCCAGTCGATGCGCGTGCTGCGGCGGGCATCGGCCACCACCTCGCCCTCGGTGCCCCGGCCCAGCAGCACATTGGCCGGCTCGTGCGAGAAATAATCGGTCAGTGTTTCGCGATATTCGGGGTGGGTGTAGCTGTACAGGCGCAGGGCTTCGGCCGGCGTATGCGCGCCCACCGGCTGCAGCATCTTGACGATCGTGTGCGACGAATTGCGCAGGCCGATGATGGCGCGCTTGTCGAGCAGGGCCGACAGCGCGGGCGACAGCACGTCGATAGGCAGCACGGCCAGCGGGTTCGATGCCGCACGCAGCTGGTCCTGCGCGGCCTGGGTGGTGGCGCACAGCGGCACGCCCAGCGCGTCGAACAGGGCCATGCTGGTCACGCGGCCGTGGAACGCGCGCACGCCATGCACCAGCGTCGGCACGCCATCGCGCGCCAGCAGCATCGCCAGCAGCGGCACCAGGTTGGGCTGCTTGCGCGCGCCGTTGTAGCTGGGGATCACCACCACGGGCTTGTCGGGCGGCGCCGCCAGCGGCTGGCAATGCTGGTGCGCGGCTTCAAGCATGCCGGCCAGTTCGTGCGGGGCCTCGCCCTTGATGCGGTACGCCATCAGCACCGCGCCCAGTTCGATATCGGAAACGCGGCCTGCCAGCATGGCGTCGAACAGCGCCTGGACATCCTCGCGCGGCAGCGCCCGGGCGCCGTTGACGCCGCGGCCGATTTCCTTGATGTACTTTGCCGCCAAAAATGGCGAATCTGCTGCTGTGGTCATGATGACTGCCGGAATCGTGGGGGTGGGGTTCATGATAGCCCACGATTGCCGCCGGCAATGGGTCCCGCAGGGCCTCAGGCGGCTTCCTGCAGCGCCGGGTTGCGCTGCTTGCGGTACAGGAAGTCCAGCACGGCCGTGCGGCAGGCGTGGTAGGTCTTGTCGTCGGCCAGCGCCACGCGGTCGCGCGGGCGCGGGATATCGACGCTGACGATCTCGCCGATGGTGGCCGCCGGGCCGTTGGTCATCATGACGATGCGGTCGGCCAGCAGCACGGCCTCGTCCACATCGTGCGTGACCATGACGACGGTGCTCTTCGTACGCGCCACGATCTTGATCAGTTCGTCCTGCAGATGGGCGCGGGTCAGCGCATCGAGCGCACCGAACGGCTCGTCCATCAGCAGCACCTTGGGCTGCATCGCCAGCGCCCGGGCGATGCCCACGCGCTGCTTCATGCCGCCCGAGATCTCGTGCGGATACTTGCCTTCGGCGTGGGTCAGGCCCACCAGTGCCAGCGTGTCGTGCGTGCGGGCCTTCAGCTGCGCCTTGCTCTCCGTGGCACCGAACACGCGCTCCACGCCCAGGTGGACGTTTTCGAAGCACGTCAGCCACGGCAGCAGCGAATGGTTCTGGAAGACCACGGCGCGCTCCGGCCCGGGCCCGGCGATCTCGCGCCCGGCGCAGATCAGCGCGCCGGCGGTGGGCGTGGTCAGCCCGGCGATCAGGTTCAGCAGTGTGGACTTGCCGCAGCCCGAATGCCCGATCAGCGTGATGAACTCGCCTTCGGCAACCGACAGGTTGATGTCGCGCAATGCCACAAACGGGCCCTTGCGCGTCTTGAACGTCTGGCCTACGTGTTCGATGCTGACGAATTTTTCCATGACGGGGCTCCGATCAGGTGTTGCCGTAGCTGAAGCGGCGCGCCAGGGCCAGCAGCAGGTGCTCCAGCACCAGGCCCACCACGCCGATGATGAAGATGGCGATGACGATGTGCTCGACCTTCAGGTTGTTCCACTCGTCCCACAGCCAGAAGCCGATGCCGGTGCCGCCGGTCAGCATCTCGGCGGCCACGATCACCAGCCACGCGGTGCCGATGGACAGACGCACGCCGGTCAGCATGTACGGCAGCACGGCCGGGAACAGCACGCTGCGGAAGATCTTCCATTCGGACAGGTCAAGCACGCGCGCCACGTTCAGGTAGTCCTGCGGCACGCGCGTCACGCCCACCGCCGTGTTGATGATCATCGGCCAGATCGAGCAGATGAAGATGGCCCAGATGGCGGCCGGGTTGGCGGCCTTGAACAGCAGCAGGCCGATGGGCAGCCAGGCCAGCGGCGACACGGGCCGCAGCAGGCTGATGACCGGTGCCGCCATCGCGTTCAGGAAGGCGAAACGCCCCAGCAGGAAGCCGGCCGGAATGCCGATCACCGCCGCCAGGCCGAAGCCGGCCGCCACGCGCGCCAGCGACGCCAGCACGTTCCAGCCGATGCCCTGGTCGTTCGGGCCGTTGCGATAGAACGGATCGGCAAACAGCGGCACGGCGGCATTCCAGGTGGCACCGGGCGTGGGCAATGCCGGGATCAGCGTGGCGATGCCGTGCCAGACCAGCAGGAACAGCACGAAGCCGGCCAGCGGCGGCACGCACTTGAGCACGAAGCCGGCTACGGCCTCGCGCCGCGCGGCCTGCTTCGCCTGGATGGCAAGCTCCTGGGCGCGGCGGCGCGTCTGTTCCTTGGCTTCCGTATCGAGGACATCGGCATCCATGGCGGCTCCTTGCGGAGTAGTGGGGGTAACGGCAGGGGCGAGGGCATTCACGGCGGGCTCCTTTCCAGAGGGCGATCAGGTCGCGAACAACGCGTGCGGGGTCAGAGGGCGCCGGCCCTGATCTTGAAGCCGTCGGCGTAGGCCTTCGGGTCCTTGGCGGCGTCCCAGGTCACGCCGTCGATCAGCTTCGCGGTCCGGAAATCGCTCTTGGGCAGCGGCACCTGCGCCGCGGCGGCGGCCTGCTTGAACACGTCGATGCGGTTCACCTGCCTGGCCACGGCCAGGTAGTCGGGGTGGTCCTTCAGCAGGCCCCAGCGCTTCTGCTGCGTGAGGAACCACATGCCGTCCGACAGGAACGGGTAGTTGGCCAGGCCGTCCTGATAGAACTTCATCGAATCGGGGTCGTCCCAGGTCTTGCCCAGACCGTTGCTGTAGCGGCCCAGCATGCGGTCCAGGATGATGTCCATGTCGGTGTTGACATAGGACTTGGCCGCGATGGTCTCGGCGGTCTTGCGGCGGTTCGAGGCCGAAGCATCGATGAACTTCGATGCTTCAAGGACGGCCGCCACCATCGCGCGGGCCGTGTTCGGATTTTTCTGGACGAAATCCGATGTGGTGCCGAGCACCTTCTCGGGGTGATCCTTCCAGATGGCCTGGGTGGTTTCGGCCGTGAAGCCGATCTTGTCGGCGATGGCACGCGCGCCCCACGGTTCGCCCACGCAGAAGCCGTCCATGTTGCCCACGCGCATGTTGGCTACCATCTGCGGCGGCGGCACGGTGATGGCCTTGGCGTCCTGCATCGGATTGATGCCGTTGGCGGCCAGCCAGTAATAGAGCCACATCGCATGCGTGCCGGTGGGGAAGGTCTGGGCGAACACGTACTCGCGCTTTTCGCGGGTCATCAGCGCCTTCAGGCTGGCACCGTCCTTGACGCCCTTTTCCGCCAGCTTCTGCGACAGCGTGATGGCCTGGCCGTTGTGGTTCAGGTTCATCAGCACCGCCATGTCCTTCCGGGGCCCGCCGATGCCGAGCTGCACGCCGTAGACCAGGCCGTAGAGCACGTGCGCGGCATCGAGCTCGCCATTGACCAGCTTGTCGCGCACGGCTGCCCACGACGCCTCCTTGCTCGGCGTGATCTTGATGCCGTACTTCTTGTCCAGGCCCAGCGTCGACGCCATGACCACCGAGGCGCAGTCGGTCAGCGGGATGAAGCCGATCCTGACTTCGGCCTTCTCGGGCGCATCGGAGCCGGCTGCCCAGGCACCGCTGCGCACCAGCGGATCGACCAGCGTCATCACGCTGGCGCCGGCAAGGGTGGCCAGCGCGCGGCGGCGGCCGTGGCTGGCCGGAGCGCGGTCGGCGGCCGCGTTGTCGGCGACGTTGGGCTTGGCAATCTTGAGGCGAGAGGGCATTGCGATGGCTCCGAGAAGAAAAAAGGCGTCCCGACCGCAGCCCCAGGCGTCGACAGAAGCCGGAAGGTGCGGTGCAGGACGCCGTTGTCCGATGCCGCGCGGGCCGTCGTTGGCGCGCGTGCATGCATGTTGTGGGTGATACCGGGCACTACAGGGTGATGCCGGCCGTCGTTGGCCTTGTCAGCCACTACGCAAGCGTCATGCCATGCCCGTTGCGGTGCACAACGCCGTGCGGTCGGCTGCGCTTTTCACCAGGCCGAGGCGCCAAGCGAGGGGACGGTGCATGCGGGGGGCTGCGGCGCAGGTCCCCGGGAGCGGAAATCGGCGCGAAACCGTGCGGGAAAACGGCGGGGAAGCGGCGGGGAAGCGGCGGGATGGCGTATCTGGTGCAGCGCCGCGCCCGCGCATGCACCGGGCTGGTGTTGGGGGGGGCGCGGGAGGGACGCGGGCGAAAGGGATGGCGGAAGGATGGACTGGCCTCAGCCCATCACGTCGATCACGCGCTGGGCGGCTTCCACGAGCTTGATGCCACGCTCCATCGCCATCGACCGCAGCCGCTTGTAGGCGTCGTCCTCGGTGATGCCGCGCGACTCCATCAGCAGGCCCTTGGCGCGTTCCACGGTCTTGCGCTCGGCCAGCTTGAGCCTGGTGGCGTCCAGCTCGGCGCGCAGCTGCTGGTCGAGCTCGAACCGCGCATAGGCCACGTCCAGCACGGTCTTGACGCGCTCGGCGCGCAGGCCGTCGACGATATAGGCGGTGATGCCGGCCGACAGCGCGGCCTTGATGCGCTGGGAGTCGTCGTTGTCGGTGAACAGCACGATCGGGCGCGGCGCGTGCTGGGTGGACACGCAGACATGCTCGATGGTGTCGCGGGCGGCCGATTCGGACGCGATGATGACCAGGTCGGGCAGCGTGGCCGCGATCACGTCGGGCAGCCGCAGGTCGGCGTCCACGGTCTGCACCGTCGTGAAGCCGGCCTGCGCCAATCCGGCGCGGATTGTCTCCACATTGAGCGGATCGGCGTCGTGCGGGTCGCGCACCAGCAGGATGCTCAGGGTGCGGGAGCCTGCGGCCGGCGGTGGACTGGCAGGTGGGGGCGAGGTGCGGCGGTTCATGACGGTCGCTGGGTTGCACTGCAATATGCAAGATTCGCGCCGGGGCTGCCTGCACTGTATGCCACCGTACGCCGGGTGTATGCTTTGCCCCTGCCGCGCCCCCGATTTCCGCATCGAAACCGGGGCACGCCGAATGCACCGGCGCGGCGTCCCATCAAAAAGAGAAAGCAGGAGAGTTTGGATGACCGAGTTCGTATTCGCCCCGCAGGCCCCCGTCGGGGTGCCGGTCCGTGGCAGCAGCGCAAGCTTCCCCGTGCGCCGGGTCTATTGCGTGGGCCGCAATTATGCCGCGCATGCACGTGAAATGGGCTCGGACCCCGACCGCGAACCGCCGTTCTTCTTCTGCAAGCCGTCCGACGCGGTCAGCTACGTGCCCGACAACACCGAAGGCACGTTCCCGTACCCGCCGGGCACCGGCAACTGCCACTACGAGGTGGAGCTGGTGGTGGCCATCGGCAAGGGCGGCAAGGACATCCCCGTGGAACAGGCCGCGAGCCACGTCTACGGCTACGCCATCGGCCTGGACATGACGCGCCGCGACCTGCAGAACGAGTCGAAGAAGACCGGCCGCCCCTGGGAAACCGGCAAGGCGTTCGACAAGTCGGCACCGATTGGCCCGATCGTGCCGGTGTCCGCCATCGGCCACCCGGAAAAGGGCGCGGTGACGCTGGCCGTGAACGGCGTGGAAAAGCAGCGCGGTGACTTGTCGGACCTGATCTGGTCGGTGCCCGAAATGGTGTCGTACCTGTCGAAACTGTTCGAACTGCAGCCGGGCGACCTGATCTACAGCGGCACGCCCGAAGGCGTGGGCCCGGTGGTCAAGGGCGACGTCATGCAGTGCCACGTGGCCGGCGTGGGCGACCTGACCGTCAAGGTGGTCTGAGGCCATGCTTGCGCTCCACAGCTACTTCCGCAGCTCGGCTTCGTTTCGCGTACGCATCGCCTTGAACCTGAAGGGGCTGCCCTACGACTACAAGGGCGTGCACCTGCTCAAGGACGGCGGCATGCAGCTCAAGCCCGAGTACCGCGCGCTGAACGCCGACGGCGTGGTGCCGACGCTGGTGGTCGACGGCCGTCCGCTGATCCAGTCGATGGCCATCATCGAATATCTCGACGAGACCCATCCCGAGCCGGCACTGCTGCCGAAAGACCCGTTCGAGCGCGCCGTGGTGCGCGGCCTGGCCCAGGAAATCGCCTGCGAGATCCATCCGCTGAACAACCTGCGGGTGCTCAAGTACCTGAAGCATGAACTGAAGGTATCGGACGAGGCCAAGGACGGCTGGTACCGGCACTGGATCGAGCAGGGCTTCGCCTCGCTGGAAATCAACCTGCAGCAGCTGGGCCACGTGGGCCGCTACGCATTTGGCGATACGCCGACGCTGGTGGACCTGTGCCTGGTGCCGCAGGTGTTCAACTCGCAGCGATTCAACGTGGACCTGACACCGTTCCCGACCATCGCGAAGATCCACGCCAACTGCATGGAACTGGAAGCATTCCAGAAGGCGGCACCGGCGGCGCAGCCCGATAGCGAGTAGGTTTCGGCGGTTCGTTTTGGCCAGCAAAGAAAAACCCCGGCGTTGATGCCGGGGTTTTTCCAGGCAATTGGTCGTGCCCTTGTATTTTGAGGAGGAGCCCCGCGTCAGCGGGGCTTTGCCTTTGCAGGGCCGGAACGCCGGCTGGGTATCACCCCAGCAGCGCCTCCGCGAACTCCTCGGCCTTGAACGGCTGCAGGTCTTCCACTTTCTCGCCCACGCCGATGAAGTACACCGGCACCGGGCGCTGGCGGGCGATGGCGGCCAGGATGCCGCCCTTGGCCGTGCCGTCGAGCTTGGTCACGATCAGGCCGGTCAGGCCCAGCGCGTCGTCGAAGGCACGGGTTTGTGCCAGGGCGTTCTGGCCCGTGTTGGCGTCGATCACCAGCAGGCATTCGTGCGGGGCCGTGGGCATGGCCTTGCCGATCACGCGCTTGACCTTCTTGAGTTCTTCCATCAGGTGCAGCTGCGTGGGCAGGCGGCCGGCGGTGTCGGCCATCACGATGTCGATCTTGCGGGCGCGGGCGGCGTTCACGGCGTCGAAGATCACCGCGGCCGGATCGCCGCTTTCCTGGGCCACCACGGTCACGTTGTTGCGCTCGCCCCAGATGGTCAGCTGTTCGCGCGCGGCGGCGCGGAAGGTGTCGCCGGCGGCCAGCAGCACCGACTGGTGGTAGCTCTGGAAGTGCTTGCAGAGCTTGCCGATGCTGGTGGTCTTGCCCGCGCCGTTCACGCCGGCAATCATCATCACCAGCGGCTGCTCGCGGCCCAGCTCCATGGTCTTTTCCAGCGGCTTGAGCAGCTGCACCAGCAGATCCTTCAGCGCGGCCTTCACGCCTTCGGCGGTCTCGATGCGATCGCTCTTCACGCGGCGGCGCAGTTCGCCCAGCAGGTACTCGGTGGCTTCCACGCCGGCATCCGACATCAGCAGCGCGGTTTCCAGTTCCTCGAAAAGGGCTTCGTCGACCTTCACGCCGACGAACAGCACGCCGATGTTGCGGCTGGTCTTCGACAGGCCGGCTTTCAGGCGTGACATCCAGCCGCGCTTGGCCTCGGCCGTCTGCGCGGGCGGCGGCACCAGTTCCAGTTCCTCGACCACGGGCGGCTCATAGGCAACCGGGGCGGGCGGGGGAGGCGGCACCTGGGCCGGCACGGGCACAGGCACCGGTACGGGTACCGGGGCGGGCGCGGGCATCGGCACGGGGACCGGAACCGGCACAGGAACCGGTACCGGGACGGGAACAGGCGCCGGCGCAGGAGCGGGCGCAGGAACGGGGGCGGGAAGCGGTGCCGGTGTAGGGGCCGGCGAGGGTGCCGGCGCGGGCGAGGGTGCGGGCGAAGGCGCAGCCGCCGGCGGCTCGACGGGCGCGGGAGCCGGCTCGGCCTTGCGCTTCTTCCAGAAACTAAACATTGGGAAAGGGGTCAATACCCCGGTAGAATCAATCGCCAAAATTCTAGCAGACGGGGTCGCATGAACCATTGCGCTGACTTGTCCCAGGCGGGCGCCGCCCGCGTTGCATCGCCGTCCACCGGCACCGCCAGATTCTCGCGGCGCCTTCTTTCCACCCTGATCGTCGCCTCGCTTGCCGCCCCACTGGCGGGCACCGCCTGGGCGCAGGCCAAAGGGGAGACCGCTCGCGCAACCACGCCGCAGGGGCCGCCTTCCGGCATGGCCACGGCTGGCCAGGTAGGCCAGACTGAGGCCGGCACCACGGAATTCCGGCTGTCCAACGGCATGCGCGTGATCGTCAAGGAAGACCATCGCGCGCCCACGGTGGCGCACCAGATCTATTACCGGGCCGGCGGCAGCGACGAAGTCAGCGGCACCACCGGCGTGGCGCACATGCTCGAACACATGATGTTCAAGGGCACGCCCAAGGTGCCGATCGGCGAGTTCTCGCGCCAGATTGCCTTGCTGGGCGGCCGCGAGAATGCGCTGACCAACCGCGATTTCACGCTCTACTACCAGCAGATCGCCAAGCAATACCTGCCGAAGATGATGGAGCTGGAGGCCGACCGCATGGCCAACCTCATCATCAAGAAGGAAGAGTTCGACCGCGAGATGAAGGTGGTGATGGAAGAACGCCGCCTGCGGACCGACGACTCCCCGCGCGGCAAGGTCTACGAACAACTGCTGGCCACGGTCTACACGGCCATGCCGTACCGGCACCCGGTGATCGGCTGGATGGACGACCTGGTCAACATGCGCGTGGAAGACGTGCAGGACTGGTACAAGACTTGGTACGTGCCGAACAACGCGCTGCTGGTGGTGACCGGCGACGTAAAGGCCGACGAGGTGCGCGCGATGGCCGAACGCTACTACGGCAAGCTCAAGGCGCGCCCGCTGCCGCTGCGCAAGACACAGCTCGAGGCGCCCCAGCAGGGCATCAAGCGGATCTGGGTCAAGGCGCCGGCCGAGAACCCGTACATCGTGCTGGCCTACAAGGTGCCGCGCCTGCATGACGTGGAAAAGGACGTCGATCCGTATGCGCTGGAGGTGCTGTCGGCCGTGCTGAACGGTTATGACAACGCCCGCCTGACGCGCGAACTGGTGCGCCAGCAGCGGCTGGCCGACGACGTGAACGTCGGTTACGACAGCATCAACCGTAACGAATCGCTGTTCGTGCTCGACGGCACGCCGGCCAGCGGCCACACCACCGAGGAAATCGAGAAGGCGCTGCGCGAGGAACTGCAACGCATCGCAAAGAGCGGGGTGTCCGAGGAAGAGCTCAAGCGCGTCAAGGCGCAGGTGGTGGCCGGACAGATCTACAAGCGCGATTCGGTGTTCGGGCAGGGCATGGAAATCGGCGTGGCCGAGATTTCGAATATCTCGTGGCGCCAGATCGACCGCATGCTCGACAAGATCAAGGAAGTCACGCCGGCCCAGGTGCAGGCAGTGGCCGCGAAGTATTTCAGCGACGACAACCTGACCGTGGCCACGCTGCTGCCGCAGCCGATCGACCCCAACAAGCCCAAGACCGCCGCGCCCGAAGGGCTGCGCCACTGAGGACAGAGTCCAAGGAGAAACAATGTCCCTGTCCGCCATGACCATTGCATCCCCACGTCTGCTGCGCCGCCTGGCTGCCGCCGCATGCGGGGCGGCCGCGCTGCTGGCCGGCTCGGTGGCCCATGCCGCCATTCCGATCGAAAGCTGGACGGCATCCACCGGCGCCAAGGTGTTTTTCGTGCCGAGCCCGTCGATTCCGATGCTCGACGTCAATATCGATTTCGACGCCGGCAGCCGTTATGACCCGCCTGGCAAGTCCGGCCTGGCCACGCTGACCGCGGCGCTGCTCGACAAGGGCGCCAACGCGCAGGATGGCCAGCCCGCCCGCAACGAGGCGCAGATTGCCGACGCCTTTGCCGATACCGGCGCCGATTTTGGCGGCGCCGCCGGCGGCGACCGGGGCGGCATCGGCTTGCGTACGCTGACAGCTTCGCCGGAACGTGAGCAGTCACTACGGCTGGCGGGGCAGCTGATCAAGGCCCCGGCCTATCCCGATGCCGTCGTGGCGCGCGAGAAGCAGCGCCTGATTACCGCCATCCGCGAGGGCGACACGCGCCCCGGCGTGATTGCCGACAAGACGCTGTCGAAAGCGATCTACCCTAGCCATCCGTATGGCGTTTCGGCCACGCCGGAATCGGTGGGGTCCATTACGCGCGATGACCTGCTGAAGTTCTGGCGTGACAATTACACGGCCAGGCGCGCGGTGGTGACCCTGATCGGTGCTATCGACCGCAAGCAGGCCGAGCAGATTGCCGAGGATATGACGCGCGGCCTGCCCGAGGGCACCGCGGCGCCGAAGCTGCCCGACGTGCAGATGTCGATTCCGGCCAGCGAGAAGCGCATTCCGCACCCGGCACAGCAGGCCAGCGTGGCCATCGGCGCGCCAGCCATCGCGCGTGGCGACCCCGATTACTTTGCCCTGCTGGTGGGCAACTACGTGCTGGGCGGCGGCGGTTTCAGCTCGCGTCTGACCGATCAGGTGCGCGAGAAGCGCGGGCTCACCTACGGCGTGGACAGCTTCTTCGCGCCGTCCAAGCAGCCGGGGCCGTTCAGCATCACGCTGCAGACCAAGAAGGAAAACACCGACGAGGCGCTGGGGCTGGTTCGTCAGATCCTGGCCCAGTATGTGGCGCAGGGCCCGACCGATGCCGAACTGAAGGCCGCCAAGGACAACCTGGTCAATGGATTCCCGCTGCGCATCGACAGCAACCGCAAGCTGCTGACCAACGTGGCCAATATCGGCTGGTACGGGCTGCCCCTCGACTATCTGGATACCTGGACCGCGCAGATCAACAAGGTGACGCGCGACCAGGTGCGTGCCGCCTTCCAGCGCCACGTGCATCCCGATGCCATGGCGACGGTCATCGTCGGCGGCCCGGAAAAGTGATCTTCGGGCCGGATCGTTGGGCAGGACACGCCATGGCCCTGTGCCGGGGCGTGGCAGGCTCTACAATCACGGCATGAATCCGCAATCCCGACCTTCGCCCGCACCGCGCGGGCGAACTGCTCTGTCCCGCCAGGCACCGGCCCAGGTGCGCATCATCGGTGGCCGCTGGAAACGATCGCTGCTGCCCGTGCTGGAAGCCGAAGGCCTGCGCCCCACGCCCGACCGCGTCCGGGAAACGCTGTTCAACTGGCTCGGCCAGGACCTGGCCGGCCTGGTGTGCCTGGACCTGTTCGCGGGATCGGGTGCGCTGGGATTCGAAGCCGCCTCGCGCGGCGCGGCCGCGGTGACGATGGTCGAAGCCAATCCGCGCGTGGCCAAGCAACTGCGCGACAACCAGTACAAGCTCGACGCCTCGCAGGTGCGGATCGTCCAGGCCGATGCATTCGCCGCGGCCGCACAGATGCCGGCCAGCGGTTTCGACGTGGTGTTTCTGGACCCCCCGTTTGCCGAGGACTGGATCGGACCCGCTCTGGAGCACGCGGCGCGCCTGACCCGGCCGGGCGGCGTGGTCTATGTCGAGTCGGACAAGGCACTGATCGGCGCCGATGCGCCCGTGCCGGCCGCGCTGGAAATCATTCGCCAGGCGCGCGCCGGCGCCGTGCATTTTCACTTGCTGCAGCACCGAACCGGCAACGGGGCGGACCAGTAAACCCGCATCGTCAGATGATGCTGGTCATATGACGACTGCCTGGCGGCTTGCCGCGCCGGGCAAGCGTTTGCGGGCTGCTGCGATGCGGCAAAAAGCCGGCCGGGCGGACTTCCAAAAGCTGCGTTTGGGGTTACACTACGCCGCTGTTGTTTGTCCAACGCCCGTCACGCAGGCAGTATTCGAGAGCGGCCCCGGCATCGCGGGCCGGCAACGGGCAGCCCCAAAGGAGGAAACATGGTCGTCGCCGTCTATCCCGGTACTTTTGATCCCATGACCCGGGGACACGAGGATCTCGTCCGTCGTGCGTCGAATATCTTCGACGAACTCGTGGTCGGCGTGGCGCACAGCCCCAACAAGCGCCCGTTCTTCTCGCTCGAAGAGCGCATCGGCATTGCCCGCGAAGTGCTGGGCCACTATCCGAATGTCAGGGTCGAAGGCTTTTCGGGCCTGCTCAAGGATTTCGTGCGCAAGAACAATGCGCGCGTGATCGTCAGGGGCCTGCGCGCGGTGTCGGATTTCGAATACGAATTCCAGATGGCCGGCATGAACCGCTACCTGCTGCCCGATGTCGAGACGATGTTCCTGACGCCGTCCGACCAGTATCAGTTCATCTCCGGCACGTTCGTGCGCGAGATCGCCGTGCTCGGCGGTGATGTCAGCAAGTTTGTCTTCCCCTCCGTGGAACGCTGGCTTCAGGAGAAGATCGGCAAACCGGAATAAAATACGGGCTTCGATTCCGCCGACGTGGCCAGTCCGGGTGCGGGTGGGATCGCTGGAAGGAACCATCATGGCGCTACTGATCACCGACGACTGCATCAATTGCGACGTTTGTGAACCCGAGTGCCCGAACGAAGCCATCTCGATGGGGCCCGAGATCTATGAGATCGACCCCAACAAGTGCACCGAGTGCGTCGGCCACTTCGACGAACCGCAATGCCAGCAGGTCTGTCCTGTGGCCTGCATTCCGAAGGATCCGAACCGCATCGAGACGCGCGAGGTGCTGATGCAACGCTACCGGCTGCTGACAGCGGCCAAGCATGTGGCCTGAAGCCGGAGACACATCCGGCCACTTCGTTCCGGCCCCACAAAGCAGACAGGCAGAAACGAAAAACCCCGCACGACCGCAAGGTCGGCGGGGTTTTTTCATGGCGCCTTGCCGCGCGCCGGTCTAGCGGTTCGTGTGCAGTTCCATCATCGCGCGCTCGCTCTCGCCGCGCGCCAGGACGCCGAGCGGGCCCATGCAGCGGTCGATCGCTTCATCGATGGCCTGCTGTTCTTCCTTGCGTGGCGGCTTCAGCACATAATTGACCACGTCCTCGCGCCCGCCGGCGGAACCGCCCGGTGTGTTGCGGGGATGGCCCACCCCAAGGCGCAGGCGCCAGTAGTCCTGCGTAGTCAGATGGGCGGAGATGTCCTTCAGGCCGTTATGGCCGCCGGAACCGCCGCCGCGCTTGAGCTTGACCGAGCCGGCCGGCAGGTCCATCTCGTCGTGCGCCACCAGGATTTCGTCGGGCAGGATCTTGTAGAAGCGCGCCAGCGACACCACGGACAGGCCCGAGCGGTTCATGAACGTGGACGGCTTGAGCAGCCAGATGTCCTGGTCCCACAGCCGGGCGCGGCCGGCCAGGCCGTGGAAGCGTCCTTCCACGCGCAGCGTGGTGCCGCCCACGCGGGCGAGCTGGTCGACCAGCCAGAAACCGGCGTTGTGGCGGGTGGCCTCGTATTCCGCCCCGGGATTGCCGAGGCCGACGATGAGCTTGATCATGGGCTGAAAAAAGCGAAAAAGCAGGCGTGAAAGGATACGCGAAAACCGCGTACGAAAAAAAACCGCCGGCGAACCGGCGGTCTTTTCGTGAAGCGCGGGCAGCTTAGGCAGCCGGCGTTTCGCCTTCGCCTTCAGCGGCTTCCGACGACTGGGCGCCAGCCGGCAGCGAGATGCTGGCCACGGCCGGGTTGTCGTCACCGTGGGTGATGGCGGTCACGCCCTTCGGCAGCTTCAGGTCCGACAGGTGGATGGTCTGGTTCAGTTCGGCTGCAGCCAGGTCCACTTCGATGAACTCGGGCAGGTCGGCCGGCAGGCACGACACTTCCAGGTCGTTCAGGATGTGGTTCACGATGCCGTGGCCCAGCTTCACGCCAGGAGCGGTTTCCTGGTTCATGAAGTGCAGGGGCACCTTCACGTGGATCTTTTCCGTGGCCGACACGCGCTGGAAGTCAACGTGCAGCACCAGCGGCTTGAACGGGTGCATCTGGAATGCGCGCAGCAGCGCCTTTTCAGCCTTGCCAGCCACTTCCAGGTCCAGGATCGACGAGTGGAACGCTTCCTTCTTCAGGGCGTGCCACAGGGCGTTGTGATCCAGTTCGATCATCTTCGGCTCGGCGGCGCCGCCGTAGATGATGCCGGGCGTCTTGCCCGAATTGCGCAGGCGGCGGCTCGCACCCGTTCCCTGTACGCTACGCTCGAAAGCTACTACTTTCATGTTCAACTCCAGATGTGAAGAAGGCTGTCCGCGACCAGACAGCCTCGACTGACGATACGACACTCAAACCGTACCGCATGAATCACATTGGCCACCCTGAGGTGGCCAATGCGGTAAACCCAGAATTCTAGCAGGCTTTTGCCGCCCTGCGCTTGCTTGCCGATCAGTGGTCGGCAAACAGCGACATGATCGAGTCACCCTTGACGATCCGGGTGAAGGTCTCGGCCAGCAGCGGGGCGGTTGAAACCTGGCGGATCTTGCCGGACTGGCGGGCTTCGTCGGACAGCGGAATCGTGTCGCAGACCACCACTTCGTCCAGTTCCGAAGCCGCAATGCGGGCAGCGGCACCGCCCGACAGCACCGGGTGCGTACAGTAGGCAAACACCTTCAGCGCGCCACGTTCCTTCAGCACCTGGGCAGCCTTGCACAGCGTGCCGCCGGTGTCGATCATGTCGTCCATGATCACGCAGTTGCGGCCGGCCACTTCACCGATGATGTTCATCACCTCGGACACATTGGCCTTGGGACGACGCTTGTCGATGATGGCCAGGTCGCAGTCGAGCTGCTTGGCCAGCGCACGGGCACGCACCACGCCGCCGACGTCCGGCGAAACCACCAGCAGGTCGCCGTAGTTCTTCTCGCGCAGGTCGCCCAGCAGGACCGGCGAAGCGTAGATGTTGTCGACGGGGATATCGAAGAAGCCCTGGATCTGGTCGGCGTGCAGGTCCATCGTCAGGACGCGCTCCACACCGGCGACTTCCAGCATGTTGGCCACGATCTTGGCCGAGATGGCCACGCGGGCGGAACGCGGACGGCGATCCTGGCGCGCATAGCCAAAGTAAGGCATGGCTGCGGTGATGCTGCGTGCCGAGGCGCGCTTGAGCGCATCGACCATCACCATCAGTTCCATCAGGTTGTCGTTGGTCGGCGCGCAGGTGGACTGCAGCACGATGACGTGCTTGCCGCGAACGTTTTCCTGGATTTCTACCTGGACTTCACCGTCGGAGAAACGGCCGACCAGAGCTTTGCCCAGCGGAATGCCGAGGTGCTGTACGACAGCCTCCGCGAGTTTAGGGTTGGCATTGCCGGTAAATACCATCAAGCCTTCGACGCTCATTCGGGGCACCTGTCTTGCTGCTGGGGGAGCTTTGCGCCACCGGCCAGCGCCGGTAGCGATATCTGCATGTCCGTTTGGACACTATAGGAAGTAATGGCAGGGGAAGAAGGATTCGAACCTTCGAATGCCGGAATCAAAATCCGGTGCCTTGACCAACTTGGCGACTCCCCTACACAACCTTTAACGTCTGTCGCCGAACCGAACTTTACTTCAGTACTTCGCCAAACGAAAACCTGCTATGCGAACGTTGCGAGCGGGTGGTGAGACAAACTTTTCACACACCTGCCATCCCAATCGGACGGCAACCTTTCCATCACCTTCCGCGCATCCTGCTCGTCTTCGAAACGGGCAAATACGCAGGCTCCGGAACCGGTCATCCTTGCATGCGGACTATATTGTCTCAGCCATTCAAGGGCTCGGGCAACTTCGCCGAACTTCGCTGTTGCTATCGCTTGCAAGTCGTTGCGACCGAAAGCGAATTTGTTTGTGCAAGCAGCGAAGTCCGCAACTATAGAGATCGGGGAATCCCTTGTCAAGCGTTCATCCGAAAAAATTGCAGCAGTCGGTACATGCTGGCGCGGATGGATAACCACGAACCAGCTCTCGGGCAGTGCCACGGGCGTCAGTTCCTCGCCCACGCCTTCGGCGAAGGCGTTCTGGCCGAACACGAAAACGGGCACGTCGGCGCCCAGCGCAAGACCGATGCGCATCAGTTCTTCGCGCGGCACGCCCGCGCCCCAGAGATGGTTCAGCGCCAGCAGCGTGGTGGCCGCGTCGGACGATCCGCCACCGATGCCGCCGCCCATCGGCAGGATCTTGTCGATGGCGATGTCCGCGCCGAAGCGCGTGCCGCAGGCCTGCTGCAGCGCGCGTGCCGCGCGCACCACCAGGTCCGTATCGGCGGGCACGCCGGGGATGTCCGTGACCCGCGCGATCACGCCGTCGTCGCGGCGGCGAAAGTGCAGGGTGTCCGACCAGTCGATCAGCTGGAACACCGTTTGCAGCGTGTGGTAGCCGTCAGGGCGGCGGCCCGTCACATGCAGGAACAGGTTGAGCTTGGCCGGCGCGGGGCAGTTGCGCAGTTCGGCGGGTGGCAGGGCGGTGCCTGCGGTCATGGCTTGCGTCATTGTTCGGATTTGGGATCGATCACCAGCCGCACGGACAGCGGCGCTTCGTTGCCGTCGCGCGCCATGTCGATGCGGCGCGGCTGGGCAGCAGGGGCAGGGGTGCCTTCGGGCGCGTCCTGCCAGGTCACGTAGCGCACCGTCCAGCCGCTTTGCTTGAGCGTGTCGGGCCGTCCGCTGGTGTCGCGCGTGACGCTGGATGGCGCGCCGGGCGCGGGCCGCGCATGCAGCCAGTCGCGCATGCCGGACACCGGCAGTGAGAAGCCCAGCGCCTGCTCCATCAGACTGTCCACCTCGGGGGCATTGCGCGGCTTTTCATTCGGCAGGTCGAGCGTGGCGCCGGACGGGGTGCTGGTCACCACGGCCAGCGTCTGACCCAGCGGCGAGATCAGGTCGAGCCGCACGTTGCGGCCCTGTTCCTGCCAGCGAAAGCTGCCTTGCACGCCCTCGCTGCGGCCGTAGCGCGTGTAGTTGGCGGCGAAGCGCCCGGTGTAGTGCTCGCTGCGCGCGGTCTCGCTGGCGTCGAAACTGCGGGATGGCGTGATGGTGCTGCACGCGGCAAGCCAGAGCGGGGCGGCCACGCAGAGCAGGGCCAGGCGTCGGGATCGGAGCATGTGCAAGATGTCGGGAGTTGGACGGCGTTCGATGTTCGCTGGCGACACAACGCGGTGGCCGGGGCGATGGCCCGGCACCGGATGGATCGCCAGAAAGCAGCGCCCGGGCGCGGGGCCCGGGCAGCCAGACAAGATACCAAATGCGGGCTACTTCGACAGCGATACGCTCTGGTTGTAGCGGCGCAGCGTGTCGACCAGCGTGGGGTTCTCGGGCTCCACCTTGGCCGCCTCGGTCCACGTCTTGCGCGCTTCCTCGTGCTGGCCCAGTTGCCAGAGCACTTCACCCAGGTGCGCGCCGATCTCGGCTTCGGGCGCCTTGCTGTAGGCGGTCTTCAGCAGGTCGGCTGCGGGCTGCAGTTCCCCCTGGCGATACTTGACCCACGCCAGGCTGTCCATGATGTACGGATCGTCGGGCCCCAGTTCCGATGCGCGTTCAAGCAGCTTGCGCGCCTCGGGCAGGCGCTCGTTGCGATCCGCCAGCGAATAGCCAAGCGCGTTGTAGCCCTGCTTCTGCTCGGGCTGCAGTGCGATGACCTTGCGCAGGCCCTTTTCCATGCTGTCGTAACGCTTTTCGCGTTCGTCGAGCATGGCCAGTTCATAGAGCCAGTCGGCGTTCTCGGGCTCGACCTTCACGCGTTCGTTCAGCACCTTGCGCGCGCGATCGTAGGCCTTGGCTTCGAGCAGTGCGCCCACTTCGGCCTGGCGGATCGCGGTCATGCGCTGGGCGCGCTGCAACGGATCGGAAATATCCTCGGCATCGGCCAGCAGGTCGCCGAACACGGCCTGGGCGTCGTCGAGCTTGCCCATGCGCGCCAGCAACTGGCCGCGCTTGGCCTGCGCCGCGGTGGCCAGGCGGCCGTCCTCGATCCTGTCGAGCCATCCGATGGCCGCCGGATAGTCCTTCTTTTCCTCGGCAATCTGCGCCAGGTACTGGTACGCGATGTCGGGGCTGGCAGCGGGCGACTTCTCGGCCATCTGCAGGTATTCCTTCAGATAGCGTTCGGCGTCGTCGTAGTTGCGGGCTTGCAGGCTGGTCAGGCCCAGCGCCAGCGGCACGCGCGGGTCGTTCGGGGCCACCTTGCGCAGCACCTCGAATTCGGCGCGGGCGGCTTCCATGTCGTTCTTCTGCAGATACAGCCGCGCCAGCGTGATGTGACCATTGACCGACGACGGCGACTTGGCCAGGAACCGCTTGAGCACCTCGATCGACTTGTCGGTGGCCGACTCGGCCTGCAGTTCGGCCGCCATCAGTGCGGCGGGCTCCAGGTCGGGCTTGATGCGCAGCGCCTGGTCCAGTTCGGCCAGCGCGCCGGCATTGTCGCCGGCGGCCTCGCGCGCACGCGCCAGGGCCAGGTGCGTTTCGGCCAGCTTCGCGTCGTTGGCCGTGATGCGCTGGAGCACGCCCACTGCGCCAGCCGGATCGCTGGTGCGGGCCATCTGCTGCTGCATCAACAGGATGGCTTCGCCGCGATGGTTGGCCGGGGCGGCCGCCAGTTGCTGCACCAGCAGCGGTTCGGCGTCTTCCCACCGACCGTTGAGCACCAGCAGCGTAGACAGGACCTGTCGCGCCGCGGGCGACTTCGGTGCCAGGTCGGCCCAGAGGCGCGCCCCGTCGAGTGCCTGCTGCGCGACGCGCGCATTGAAGGCGATTTCCGTGGCCCGTTGCGCCAGGCGCGGATCGCGCGTTTCGCGTGCCAGGTCCATGTAGGTGCGGTAGGCCGGTCCCACCAGCCCGCGCTGCATCGAGATTTCGGCAGCCAGCACGCGGTACAGGATGTCCGGGGTCAACGCGACGTTCGGCAGCGGCGTGCGTGGCGCCTTGGCGCCGGTTGACGGCGCAGGTACTTCGATGACTTCGTCATCGTCCTGCGCGACCGTTGCCGGGGCGGCGTGGGCCAGCGATGCAAACGCCAGGCACGCGGCCACGCCCAGGGCGCGCGCATGGCGACGGAAACGGAAAGTGTTCATCTGGATGGGTTCCGGGCGCATGGCTTGAGAGGGCAAGATGTTGTCCGGCATGAAAGCAAAGCTCCGGCGCACGGGGCGTGGGAATGGATGGGGGCATTGTAGCCTGCCGCTACAATGCGCTGCTTGCCCCGCGGGGCGCTTACGTATGGGAACCCGCACATGCAGGCCTGGCGGCAGGGAATTCCCTGCGTCATTGGAGCGCAAAAGCCCTCCATAGGTTCTGCAACGGTGGGAAAGCGGGGCCGGATTCCGGCCGAAAATCACGGGGTGCCATGCCAGAACTACCGGAAGTCGAAGTCACGCGGCGCGGTTTGCTGCCGCACGTGGTGGGGCGCCGCATCGTCCAGGTGACCGTGCGTCATCGCGGACTGCGCTGGCCCGTGGAGCCCGAACTGGAGGCGCGCCTGACCGGCCGCGTGATCGGCCGCATCGAACGGCGCGGCAAATACCTGCTGCTGGAATGCCTGCCGGCGCCCGCTGGCGGGCGCAGCCCGGGGCCCGGAGACGATTCGCCCGGCTGGCTGCTTGTCCACCTGGGCATGACCGGCACACTGCGTGTGTACCCCGACGCGCCGCCGGCTGGCCCCCACGACCACCTCGACGTCGCCCTGGCATCGGCCGGCGCCCCGGGTGACGCGCAAGACGGCCCGCTCATGGTGCTGCGCTTCCGCGACCCGCGCCGCTTCGGCGCGATCATCTGGACCCCGCTGGCCGAAGCGGCGCTGTCCGAACACCCGCTGCTGCGGCGGCTGGGCATCGAGCCCTTCGACCCGCGTTTCGACGGCGGGTGGTTCCACCGGCTCACGCGCGGCCGCTCGGTGGCGATCAAGCAGGCGCTGCTGGCCGGTGACATCGTCGTCGGCGTAGGCAATATCTACTGCTCGGAAAGCCTGTTCCGCGCGGGCATCCGTCCCACCACGCCAGCGGGCAAGATCAGCCTGGCGCGATACGACAAGCTGGCCGCCGCCGTGCGGGAAACGCTGACCGAAGCCATTGCGCGGGGCGGCAGCACGCTGCGCGACTTCGTGGGCAGTGACGGCAGCAGCGGTTACTTCCAGCTCGACTGCCTGGTTTATGACCGCGCAGGCGAGCCATGTCGCGTTTGCGGCACACTGATCCGGCAGATCGTCCAGGGCCAGCGTTCCACCTTCTACTGCCCGCATTGCCAGCACTGAAACGGCCCTCCAGAACTGCCGTCCGGCGTTGTTGAGCCGGCAACGGTGGGGGCTGGCTGGCACGGCACCGGCCATGGCAATCCGATGGCGAAACATTGTCGCAAACCATTGCCGATGGGTCGGCGCAACACTCCGGCCACAGAACCGTAACAAGGGACGTGAATTCCACAAAATGTGTCCGGAAACCTGTATCGTGTGCCCAGTCATAAAAAGTTACAAAAACGGCCGGATTCGCCCCGATGACAATGGCGTCCGGCGAAGACGAGTGGCTTCGGGTCCGCGGGTCAACGGACAAGCCCGGTGCCAGTCGTGCAGTACGCGCCCAACACCATAAATCCAAGCCGACACAGCGAATCCCTCATGACGAGCCTCGCCCAACAATTCGAACAATATGGCGCCTGGAGAACCGGGGTCCTTCAGTCACTCGCCGAATTCCAGTCCTGGCTGCAACAGTACGACCTGCATGACGCCACCGCGGACGACCGCGCCCAGCGCATCCAGAGCGTGCTCAAGAGCGACCGCCTCAAGGTGGCGTTCATTGCCGAGTTTTCGCGCGGCAAGAGCGAGCTGATCAACGCCATCTTCTTTGCCGACTACGGTCGCCGCATCCTGCCTTCGTCCGCCGGACGGACGACGATGTGCCCGACCGAGCTGCGTTACGACGAGCACGAGCCGCCCTGCATCCGGCTGTTGCCGATCGAAACGCGCCTGCAGGACGCCTCGACGGCCGACTTCATGGAGCCCGGCTCGTCCAATTCGCACTGGACCACGGTGCCGCTGGACCCGTCGTCGCCCGAGGGCATGCTGGCCGCTTTCCAGCACGTGGTGGAAACCACGCGCGTGACGCCGGCCATGGCTGAATCGCTGGGCCTGTACAACGAGAACGACCCCGATGCCGCCTATTCGGTCGATGCCGACGGCATGGTCGAGATCTCGCGCTGGCGCCATGCGGTGATCAACTTCCCGCATCCGCTGCTGCGCCAGGGCCTGGTGATCCTGGACACACCGGGCCTGAACGCGATCGGTACCGAGCCGGAACTGACGCTGCGGCTGATTCCCGATGCGCACGTGGTGGTGTTCGTGCTGGCCGCCGATGCCGGCGTGACCAAGAGCGACCTTGCGCTGTGGCGCAGCCACGTGGGCGCAGGCCATCGCCGGGGCTGCCTGGCCGTGCTCAACAAGATCGACGGCCTGTGGGACCCGCTGAAGTCGTCGCCCGAGATCGCGGGCGAGATCGCGCGCCAGGTTCGCACGACGGCGCAGACGCTCGGCATCGAGGAGCGCCGCGTGTATCCGGTGTCGGCGCAGAAGGGCCTGGTGGCCAAGGTCACGCACGATCAGCCCATGCTGGTGCGCAGCAACCTGATGCAGTTCGAGAACGTGCTGTCCGACCAGCTGATTCCGCAGCGGCGCGAGATCGTGTCCGACCAGGTGCATCGCCTGGTGCAGGAGATGTCGCGCGGTGCGCAGCAGCTGCTGCAGAGCCGCCGGCGCGATATCGTCGAGCAGCTGTTCGAACTGCGCGGCCTGCGCGGCAAGAACCACGCGATGGTCAAGCACATGCTGATGCGCGTGCAGAGCGAAAAGGAAGAGTTCGAGCAGAGCATCGCCAAGTTCCAGGCGCTGCGCCTGGTGTTCGGCCGCCACAGCGCCGACATCATCAAGAGCCTGCAGTTGCGCGACGTGCGCCGCACCATGCGCGACAAGCGCGAGCAGATGAAGGAGCGATTCTTCTCGCGCGGCCTGCGCGAAGACATGGAGGCGCTGTTCGGCCAGCTTGCCGGGCTGATCCAGGACGCCGACCAGAAGATCGCCGGCCTGCACCAGCTGGTGGACAGCATGTATCGCCGCTTCAACGCCGAGCATGGCTTCACGCTGCCGTCGCCGATGCAGTTCGTGACATCGCGCTACGCCGCCGAGCTGAACGAGACGCTGGCGCTGGTCAACGCGCACTTCGGCACCGTGAACATGCTGACGCGTTCGCGTCCGCAACTGGTCCAGAATGCGTTTGCGACGATGGCCAGCCGCGTGCTGGAGAACTTCCGGGACCTGAACCGCGACATCGAGATCTGGCTCAAGTCGGTGATGACGCCGCTGGAAGCGCAGGTGCGCGAGCACCAGAAGCAGCTGCGCCGCCGCGTGGATTCGATCGAGCGCATCCACGAGGCCACCGACACGCTGGAAAGCCGCATCGCCGAACTGGAGGATGTGCTGAACGGCCTGGACGAGCGCAGCACCCGGATCGAATCCTTCACGCGCAAGCTGGTGGAGGTTCCGGTCGAGGCTTCGGCCCGCGCTGCATAGCCGTTCCGCCATCGTTGGTATCATGTGGCGCCGCCTTCGAGCGGCGCCTTTTCTTTTCCAGACGCCCCGCAATGCCCCGCAAGCCTGCTGCCGTGCCCGTGCTCCCCGATGAAACCGCCGTACCTGCCGATTTCGGCATGCGTGTGGTCGCATGGCAGCGCCAGCATGGCCGGCATGACCTGCCGTGGCAGAACACGCGCGACGCGTACCGCATCTGGCTCTCGGAGATCATGCTCCAGCAGACCCAGGTGGCGGCCGTGATCGAGTACTTCCGGCGATTCGTGTCGGCGCTGCCCACCGTGGCGGCGCTGGCTGCCGCGCCGGCCGACGAGGTCATGGCGCTATGGGCCGGCTTGGGCTACTACTCGCGTGCGCGCAACCTGCATCGCTGCGCGAAGGCCGTCATGGAAGACCACGGCGGCGTGTTTCCCACCGATCCGGCCGTGCTCGTCACGCTGCCCGGCATCGGGCGCTCGACGGCGGCGGCCATCGCCGCGTTCAGCGCGGGCGTGCGCTCGCCCATCCTCGACGGCAACGTCAAGCGCGTCTTTGCGCGCGTGTTTGGCATCCACGGCTACCCCGGCGAACGTGCCGTCGAGACGCGCATGTGGGCGCTGGCCGGCCAGGCGTTGCCGCCGGCCGGACCGAACCAGGCCGAAGACATGGTGGCCTATACGCAGGGGCTGATGGATCTGGGCGCGACGATCTGCTCGCGTGGCAAGCCGGCGTGCCTGGGCGATGCGGACAGCTGCCCGCTCGCGGTGGACTGCGTGGCGCGCCGGGACGGCCTGACGGCGCTGCTGCCCACGCCCAAGCCGCGCGCCGCGATTCCCGAACGCAGCACCGTGATGCTGATCGTGCGCCATGGCCGCGATGTGCTCGTCAACCTGCGGCCCGACAGCGGCATCTGGGGTGGGCTGTGGAGCCTGCCGGAGATCGCCGTGGACGGCATGCCGTTCGACGCGGAAGCCGCCGAGGATGCCGCGCTGGAGTCGGCGCGGCAATTCGGCCAGCCCGTGCGCGCGCATCTGGCCGGCGAACTGACGCACGTTTTCACGCACTTCCGGCTGCTGATCCGTGCGGTCCGCGTGGACCTCGACGCGGCAACGCGGCCCGCCAACGGCGATATGGGCCAGGCGCGGCGCTGGCTGTCGCTGGACGACCTTGACGCGCTGGGCACGCCCGCACCCGTGCGGCGCCTGCTCGAAGACCAGGCGCGCATCGGACTTTTCTGAATTCCTGAGTTCCCGAGTTTCTGGCGTTCTGACGATCGGTGCCGTCAGACGATGTGGTGCTGCCGCATGTAGCGGTGGACGATTTCGATGCGCATGCCGGCATCGGGCAGCGCCATCAGCATCTGCTTGGCCTTGAGCGGCACGGGCAGCAGTTCGCATAGCCGGTTGGCCACCCAGGTCGGGTCGTCCCAGAGATAGGGTTCGGCGAACGGCAGCCGGGACTTGTCGGGCTGTTCGCTATGCACTGACGCCACGATGCGGCGCAGCGCCTCCAGGCACTCGCTCAGCAGCTCCAGCTTGCAGTCGATGACATCGTCGGGCAGCACTTCGGCCTGGGCCACCAGCAAGCCGTCGTCGCGCGTGGCGTGGGACAGCACGCGGAAGCGCCGCCGTCCGCGGGTCTCGATCAGCAGCACGCCCAGCTGCTCCATGTTGCAGTCGACGATCTGCGCCAGGCAGCCGATTTCCTCGGGCACCGTTTCGTGGCCGGCACGCGCGACTTCCTCGCCGCTGGTGATCAGGCAGACGCCGAACGGCGTGCCATCGCGCATGCAGTTGCGCACCATGTCGACGTAGCGTTTCTCGAACACCCGCAGAGGCAGGCGGCCGTCGGGGAAGAGTACCGTGTTGAGGGGAAACAGCGGCAGCGCCTCGATGATGGCGCCCGGGGATGCGGTGTCTGGGGGGAGTGTCGACATGCGATTGGCCGCTCCAGTGGCGGGACGGCGCCGGGGCCGTTCCCTCAAGCCCGCGTGTCAGCCGGCCGGGGCCAATTCGCGGTGTCTGACCAGCACATTACCATGGGCCCGGAAATAGTTGGCGAGTCGTTCGGCAATGAACACCGACCGATGCTGGCCGCCCGTGCAGCCGATGGCCACGGTCAGGTAGCTGCGGTTGTCCGCAATGAAACTCGGCAGCCACTTCTCGACATAGGCGCGAATGTCCTCGGCCATGGCCAGCACCATCGGCTGGCTCTGCAGGAAGTCCGCCACCGGCGCGTCGCGGCCGGTCAGCGGGCGCAGGGCCAGATCGTAATAGGGGTTTGGCAGCGAGCGCACATCGAACACCATGTCCGCATCGCTTGGCACCCCGTGCTTGAAGCCGAACGATTCGAACAGCAGCGTGAGCGACTGCCCGCTGGCGCTGTCGTTGCGAATCAGCTCCTTGACCCAGCTGCGCAGCGTGTTGGTGCGCACATTGCTGGTATCGATGCGATGGGCGGACTCGGACAACGGGCTGAGCAGCCCGCGTTCCATTTCGATGGCTTCGATCAGCGATGTACTGACCGTTGCGCCGGGTCCGCCTGGCCCGGCACCTTCCGGGACGCCCAGCGGCGCACCGTCCGGGCCTACGCCGACACGGGTCGACAGCGGGTGGCGGCGGCGCGTCTCCGAATACCGCTGCACCAGCGCATCGGTATTGGCCGTCAGGAACAGCACCTGCACCTGATGATGGGCGGAAAGCTCGCGGACGGTGTCCGGCAGCCGCGCCAGCGACTCGCGGCTGCGAATGTCCGTGGCCACGCCAAGATGGGTATAGCCCTGGTCGGCCAGATAGGCCGTGAGCTCGGGGATGAACTGGGCCGGCAGGTTGTCGACGCAGTAGTAGCCTGCATCTTCCAGGACGTTCAGGGCGACCGACTTGCCGGAGCCGGAAATTCCGGTGATGAGAATGATCCGCATAGCGACGCAAGGATAGCACCGCAAGGTAACCGCGTCATGACAGCTTGTCCCAGACAAAAATGGCGAATCGCAGAGGATTCGCCATTTTCCGAGGGAACATTGCCCGGATCGGGCCGCGTAACGGTTTGTGAACCCCGGGGTGATGAACCGGGGGTGCGAACCGCGCCGATCAGGTTGCCGGCTTGGCCGACAGGCACTCGCTCTGTGCCTTCTTGTATTCGTCGCCCTTCTTGCCCTTGTTGGCCTTGGAGCACGCGGCCATCTTTTCCTGCTGGGTCTTCGGCTCGGCTGCCGGGGCGGGGCCGCTGGCCGACAGGCACTCGCTCTGCGCCTTCTTGTATTCGTCGCCCTTCTTGCCCTTGTTGGCCTTGGAGCAGGCCGCCATCTTTTCCTGCTGCGCGGTCTTGCCGGACTTCTCGGCAGCGGCCGGAGCCGAGGCGCCCTGGGCAAACGCGGCGGTGGCGAACAGGGGGGTAACCAGCAAACACATCGCGATCAGCTTTTTCATGCTTCTCTCCTGGCTGTGGAAACACATCGTGGCCGCGCGCCATGCCGGCGTCTGGCAGAACCTGGGCTCGGCGCCCATTACAGCACAAAACGGCGGCCGCCCGCAGTTCGTTGACGAAGGGCCATGCCAGGCTTGTAAGCAAATGAAAAACGCCCGCGAATGAAGCGGGCGTTTGCACACGGGCGCGGTAGCGGCTCAGAGCAGGCGACCTTGTCCGCGCGATACCACGTCGGCCTGCATGGCCGCGCGCTGGCGGTCCATGAAGTCGCGCAGGGTGTCGATGCCGCGCAGTCGCAGGATCGTGTTGCGCACGGCGGCTTCGACCAGAACGGCCAGGTTTCGGCCGGCCGCCACCTGGATCTTCACCATGTGGATCGGCAGGCCCAGCACGTCGAGGTACTGGGAATCGAGCGGCAGCCGTTCGAATTCGCCATCATTGCGACGTACCAGCTGCACCACGAGCTTGAGCTTCATCTTCCGGCGCACCGCCGTTTCGCCAAAGATCGTCTTGATATCGAGCAGGCCCAGGCCGCGCACTTCGAGCAGGTTCTGCAACAGCGGCGGGCAGCGGCCTTCGATGAAGTCGGGGCCCAGCCGGACGAAATCGACGGCATCGTCCGCCACGAGGCCGTGGCCGCGCGAAATCAGTTCCAGGCCCAGCTCGCTCTTGCCCAGGCCCGATTCGCCCATGATCAGCACGCCCATGCCGAGGATGTCCAGAAATACCCCGTGCATCGTCACGCGCGGCGCGGAGATGCGCGACAGGTAGAGGCGCAGGTGATCGATCACGGCCGCCGAGGACACCGGCGTGGTGAACAGCGGGGTCGACGAGCGCGTGCAGCGCAGTTCCAGGTCGGGCGGGGGCTCCATGCCGTCGGCCACCACCAGGAACGGCGGCTCCAGCAGGATCAGTTCGCCCATCTGGCGCTTGCGCGGTTCGTCGTCCAGGCGTTGGTAATACTGGATTTCGGGTTTGCCCAGCACCTGGATCCGGTTGGGGTGGATCAGGTTCAGGTGGCCCACCAGATCGGCGGCGGAAGTGGCTTCGCGAGCGAATTCGACGTCAAAGGCCCGGTCGGCACCTTCCAGACCGGCGACCCACGACAGTTTGATGTCGGCTGCGTTGTCGTCGAAGATCGACTGCGAGGTGACGCCGGTGAGTTCCATGCGGGATGCTTTCTACGAGGGGGGCGGTATGGCTTCAGGCGGCCAGCCAGGCCGGCCTGCGGATCGTCACGGATGCCATTCGATCAGCAACTGGTGGACGGCTTCGGGCGTGGGCAGCGTGGCCAGCCCTTCGCGCATCTCGCGGTCCGACAGCAACTGTGCGATTTCCGAGAGAATTTCGAGGTGCTGCTGGGTGGCCTGTTCGGGCACCAGCAGGAAAATCAGCAGCGAGACCGGCTTGCCGTCGGGCGATTCGAACGGAATCGGCTCGGCCAGGCGCATGAAGCCGGCCAGCGGCTGCTTCAGGCCCTTGATACGGCCGTGCGGAATGGCGACGCCGGCACCCAGGCCGGTCGAACCCAGCGATTCGCGGGCGAAAAGGTTGTCCGTGACGGTGGCGCGGGCCACACCATGGTTGTTCTCGAACAGGAGCCCGGCTTGCTCGAAGACCCGCTTCTTGCTGGTGACGGTGACGTCGAGATGGATGTTGCCGGGTGGCAGCAATTTGGCCAAACGATTCATGGGCGATGCACGAGAAGTCAGGTTGGCGATACGGCGCACAAATGCCGTCCCGCCGGATGGGGCAATTCAGGATATCGAGTGCTTGGTGGACGCCCGCATTGGAACGTCCGGCTCATTATAGAGCAGGGCCACAGCGCGCTTGTGCACTGCAGCGCCGGCGCCGCGGGTGGTGCCGCGGATTGGCCGGCCGGATTGCCCACCCGGATATTGCCGCCGGCGCCCGCATGATCTTCCGTCACGTGGCCTGCCGTTCGGGTCACCGGGACCGTTCTGCCTGTCGTTCTTGTATGGCGCAGCATACACCGAGCCGCGCAAGATGCGAACACCCCCGGCAAATCAATTGGTTTCGGCCGTGGTGGGAAGGTAACGGAGAATGTCAGCCCGACGCGGGCGCGCACCCATCAAAAAAGCCGCGCAGATGCGCGGCTTTGCTCTCTTCCTGTCAGTCCTCTCGGGGACGCTGACGTCCGCCTCGAGGGGCAGTCAAGGATTTGCCAGCCTATTGTTGCTGTAGCTGGGCTTCAGCCATCTGGTACTTGACCGCTTCCCGGTCATGACCCTGCACGCGGTCCTTGTAGCGGATCACCTGCCGGTCGAGCTTGTCGACCAGACAGTCGATCGCAGCGTACAGGTCTTCATGGTGCGCTTCGACGAAGATGTCCTTGCCCTTGAGATGCAGATTGATTTCCGCGTACTGACGCTTGTCCTTTTCCTTGTGGTTGTCGACAGATAGCAGCACGCTCACGCCAATGACCTGATCGAAATGCCTGACAATTCGCTCCAGTTTCGTTTCCACATACTCACGCAGCGGCGGCGTGATGTCGAGGTGGTGTCCACTGATCTTGAAGTTCATAGCGCTTCTCCTTCTGAAAGAGCCGCACCAGGCAGGCGGTTGCGGCTCGGCTACAAAGACTTGCGGAGATTGACTGCGGGGATCTTCAGTGCTTCGCGATATTTGGCCACCGTGCGGCGTGCGACCACAAAGCCCTGTTCGCCCAGCAATTCGGCGATGCGGCTGTCGGAAAGAGGATTCCTGGGTTCTTCGGCTCCTATCAGTTGCTTGATCAGCGCGCGGATCGCCGTGGAAGAGGCCGCGCCGCCCGTCTCCGTGGAGACGTGGCTACCAAAGAAGTACTTCAACTCGAAAGTACCCATTGGCGTGGCCATGTATTTGTTCGTGGTCACCCGGGAAATGGTCGACTCATGTAAACCGAGTGTATCGGCAATTTCCCGCAAAACCAAGGGCCGCATCGCTATTTCGCCGTGCGAAAAAAAGTTCTTCTGACGCTCCACAATTGCCTGCGCCACACGCAGGATCGTGTCGAATCTTTGCTGGATGTTCTTGATAAGCCACCGCGCTTCCTGCAGCTTTTGTTGCAGTCCCGCAGCCCCCGCTTCGCCTTTTGCACCGCGCAAGATCTGCGCGTACATGTCGTTGATGCGCAGGCGCGGCATCACATCCGGATTCAGCTGGGCAATCCAGCCGCTGCCGCTCTTGCGCACGAACACGTCCGGCACCACGAAATCGGCCTCGGGGCGGCTGTACGCATGTCCTGGGTACGGTGCCAGCGAGCGGATCAGGTCGTGCGCCGCCTTTAGTGCAATGTCGTCCACCTGCAGCGCTTTCTTGAGGCGCGTGTAATCCCTGACCGCCAGCAGTTCAAGATGGTGATTGACGATGGACAGGGCCAGTTCGCGCTGAGGATGCTGCAACCGTTTCAATTGCAGGCTCAGGCATTCGGCGGCATTGCGCGCGCCCACGCCGGGCGGATCGAAGCTCTGCAGCAGCGTCAGCATCGCCTGTACTTCTTCCACCTCGAATTCGAGTTCTTCGGGCAGTTCGGTGCAGATTTCCTCGAGTGACGCACTCAGGTATCCGTCGTCGTCGAGCGATTCGATGAGGAAGATGGCCAGGCCCTTGTCGCGCGCCGAAATCTTGAGCGGCGTCAGCTGTTCCATCAGGTACTCGCGCAGCGTGGGATCCGCATCGCGCAACTGCATCGGCGTCTTTTCGTCTTCGTCGTTCTGCGGGCGGCGCGCGAAGTCGTCGAGGCTCCAGTCGTTGCCGTAGTCCTCGGCACCGGAATCGCTGAAGCCTTCTTCCTCGCCGCCGGACGCATGTTCGCTGCGATCGTCGCCGTTGGCCTGCGGTTCGGACGGGGCCGGCGCCGGGGCGCTTTGCAGATTGACGGAGCCGTCAGCCGCCACGCGCAGCGGGCTTTCGATCCAGTCGTTCTCGCGTTCCAGCAGCGGGTTTTCCGTCAGCGCCTGTTCCACCTCCTGTTGCAGTTCGAGCGTGGAAAGCTGAAGCAGCCGGATGGACTGCTGCAGTTGCGGCGTGAGGGCCAGATGTTGGGAGAGGCGGAGCTGAAGCGAAGGTTTCATGCGACCTATTCTATGCGCATCTTTCCGTTGTTGGAACGGAATTTGCTACAACCTATCGCTTCGGCTTCCTGATCGGCAACGGCTTTGAAATAGCCGCGGGCAAGTGCGGTAAAAATGACCTGCCGATGACCTGCCGAAAACCTGTCGGCAGTGTGGCCGCGGAGGCGGCACGGTCTTACATGCGGAAGTTCTCGCCCAGATAGACGCGGCGCACCGACTCGTTGGCGATGATTTCCTCGGGCTGGCCGGCGGCCAGCACGGTGCCTTCGCTGATGATGTACGCGTGGTCGCAGATACCCAGCGTTTCGCGCACGTTATGGTCGGTGATCAGCACGCCGATATTGCGCGCCTTCAGGAAGCTCACGATGCGCTGGATTTCGCCCACGGCGATCGGGTCCACGCCGGCGAACGGTTCGTCGAGCAGGATGAAGCGCGGGGACGACGCCAGCGCACGCGCGATTTCCACGCGGCGGCGCTCGCCGCCCGACAGCGACAGCGCCGGGTTGTTGCGCAGATGGGCGATCTGCAGGTCGTCGAGCAGCGAATCCAGGCGGCGTTCGATTTCGGCCTTGGGCAGCGGCTTGCCGTTTTCCACCTGCAGTTCCAGCACCGCGCGGATGTTCTCTTCCACGTTGAGCTTGCGGAATACCGACGCTTCCTGCGGCAGGTACGACAGGCCCATGCGGGCGCGTTCGTGGATGGCCAGTCCGCTGATGTGCTCGTCGTCGAGCACGATGTCGCCTTCGTCCAGCGCCACCAGCCCCACGATCATGTAGAACGACGTGGTCTTGCCGGCGCCGTTGGGGCCCAGCAGCCCCACCACCTCGCCGCTTTTCACGTCGAGCGATACGTCCTTGACCACCGTGCGCGTGCCGTAGCGTTTCTTCAGGTGACGCACGACCAGCGTGCTGCTGTCGGTGCGGACGGCGGATGCGGAGGACGTGGCAGAGGCGGTGAGCGTGGCGGAATCGTTCATCAGGACTGGCTGGAGGTAAGGCGTTAAGGCTTGGGCGCGGTGGACGGCTTCAGATCCAGCGGTGCGCCCGCAGCGGCGGGGGCGCTGGCGTCCGAGCGCGGCGACAGCACCGCGCGCACGCGGCCCGACGTATTGCCGGCCGTGGTGTTGTTGTCGCCGCCGGTGGCGGTGTAGTACTCGTTGCGGCTGTCGTAGGTGATCACGGCGCCGCGGATCTCGTCGATGATCTTCGCGCCCACGCCCGACACGCGCGCCGCGCGGGCATGCCCGATCAGCTTGTTGATCTCGGACTTGCCGTCGTATTCGATGCGGTCGCCCCAGCCGTCGATGTACTCGTCCACGCCGTCGCGCTTCTGGCGGATATACGCCTGACGGCCGGGCTTGGACGTGGCGATGGCGTACTGGTAACCCTCGGGGTCGGTGCGCAGCTCGGCCGCGTCGGACTTCAGCACCATGGTGCCCTTGGTCAGCACCACGTTGCCGGTAAGGGTGTAGATCTGCTTGACGTCATCGTAGCTGGCGTTGTCGGCCTCCAGCACCAGCGGCTTGCCCTGGTCGGCGCGCTCGGCAAAGGCCGGCGCGGCCAGCGTCAGGCCGAGGGCGGCGATGGACGCCAGCAGGGCGGGCGCGAGGCGGCGACAGGGCGATGTCGTCAGGGATGCAGTCATGTTTGGCGAATGGTGAGATAAAGACGGCGGCCAGGATGCGCCGGAGCGTTTGCGTCCCCCGGGGTCACTGGGTCCTGGCCTGCCCCTGCGGCGGGTTCATGATGATGGTGCCGCGTACGTTGCCCAGCAATTGTACTTCGCGGGTGACGTTGTTGAAGATCATGCCGTTGGCCGTCATGACCGACGGGCCGCGCGTCAGCTCCACCGCCTTGTCGGTCTTGACGATGTCGTCATTGACCAGCAACTGGAAGTATTGCGATGCCGCGGTCATGCGCGGGTCCTTGGACGGATCGACGCCGGCCTGGCGGACCACGAACGCATTGCCGTAGAGATCGATGATCGAGCCCTCGGCGTTCATGGTGCCGCGCTGGGAATTGGCGGTGACCGGCGGGCGGTCCGGCTCGTACGAACGCATGGCCGGGGTGGTCACCTCGTAGGTCTGGTCGTCCTCGAAGTGCACCATCTTCACGCCCGTGAAGCGCAGCTTGGTGGTGCCGTCCTCGGCCAGTTCGGTGGCCGAGAAACGGTCCATCCAGTAGTCGGGCTCATGGCGCTTGACGCGCGACTGCTCGCTGGCCTCGCGCGGCGAGTTCAGCTGCACCAGCCAGAACGTGCTGCCGGCGACGATGGCCATCAGCAGCAGCGGCAGCAGCCGCATGATCATGCCGGTGAGTCTGGACAGGAAGTCCGGCATCGTTCAGATGACCTTGGCGCGCGTCAGGTCATGGATATGGAGCGCGCCCACCAGGCGGCCGTCGCCATCGACGACGAGCAACTGGTTGATGCGGTTCGTTTCCATGATCTGCACGGCTTCCACGGCGAGCTGGTCAAGATGGACCGTACGCGGGTTGTGGTGCATGACCTCGCCGATCGGCACGGTCTTCCAGTCGCGCGGGGTTTCCAGCAGGCGGCGCAGGTCGCCATCGGTGAACACGCCCACGGCCCGGCCTTCGGGGTCCACCACGGCGGTCATGGCCATGCCCTTGCGCGTGATTTCCATCAGCGCCTGGGCCAGCGGCGTGCTTTCGCGCACCTCCGGCACGGCATTGCCGGTGCGCATGACATCGCGCACGTGGGTCAGCAGCTTGCGGCCCAGCGCACCGCCCGGGTGAGAGCGGGCAAAGTCTTCCTCGCCGAAGCCGCGGGCGTCGAGCACGGCCACTGCCAGGGCGTCGCCCAGGGCCAGCGCGGCCGTGGTGCTGGCCGTGGGGGCCAGGTTCAGCGGGCAGGCTTCCTGTGCCACGGCGCCGTCCAGGTGGGCGTCGGACAGCTTGGCCAGGTTTGATTCGGCGTTGCCTGTGATCGAGATCAGGCCGGCGCCAATGCGCTTGACGATCGGGACGATCGACAGCAGTTCGGCCGTTTCACCGGAATTCGAGAAGGCGACCAGCACGTCGTCGCGCGTGATCATGCCGAGGTCGCCATGGCTGGCCTCGGCCGGATGGACGAAAAACGACGGCGTGCCCGTGGATGCCAGCGTGGCGGCCACCTTGCGGCCGATATGGCCGGACTTGCCGATGCCCGAGACCACCACGCGGCCCGTGCAGCCGAGAATCATCTCGACGGCCCGGGTAAAGGCGGGGGTCAGGCGGCCGGCCAGCGCCGAAACGGCGTCGGCCTCGATCTGGAGGGTGTGGCGAGCGAGCTCGAGTGCTCGATTCGCATCGAAATTGGCTATCATGGCGCTGGAGTATACCAACGAATGCGATGGCGTCTGGCCCGGCAAGCCGCCCGGCTGCCCCGACGACCGCCGCGCTTGCCGTCTTTTGCCGGCGGGGTGCAGATGCCGGCTCAGGCGCGTGCCCGGCCGTCGTTTTTGAAGCCTGCCGAATGCATTCTCCGCTGGAACTGACCCTCGTGCTGCTGGCCGCCGCCGTTTTTGGCGTGGTGGCCTTCCGCATGCTGCAACTGCCACCCATGCTGGGCTATCTGGCGGTTGGCATCCTGATCGGCCCCCACGCATTGGGGCTGGCCAGCGATACGGGCCAGACCAAGTACCTGGCCGAATTCGGCGTGGTCTTCCTGATGTTCTCGATCGGCCTGGAGTTCAGCCTGAGCAAGCTGCGCGCCATGAAGCGGCTGGTGTTCGGGCTGGGCGGGTCGCAGGTGGCGCTGTCGCTGCTGGCCGTGCTGCCGGCCAGCTGGCTGTTCAGCTGGGCGTTCCCGCTGACCTGGCAGGCGTCGGTGGCGCTGGGCGGCGCGCTGGCCATGTCGTCGACGGCCATCGTCGTGAAAATGCTATCCGAGCGCATGGAGCTGGAAAGCGAGCACGGCCGCAACATCATCAGCGTGCTGCTGTTCCAGGATCTGGCCGTGGTGCCGCTGCTGATCATCATCCCGGCACTGTCGCGCGATCCCGGCGACCTGGCCTGGGCGCTGGGGCTGGCCACGGTCAAGATCGTGGTGGCCCTGGGCCTGATCTTCTTCGTCGGGCAGCAGCTGATGAGCCGCTGGTTCCACATCGTGGCGGCGCGCCGGTCGCAGGAACTGTTCATGCTGAACCTGCTGCTGGTCACGCTGGGCATGGCCGCGCTGACCGAACGGCTGGGCCTGTCGATGGCGCTGGGCGCGTTCATGGCCGGCATGCTGATTTCCGAGACCCCGTACCGCCACCAGGTGGAAGAAGACATCAAGCCGTTCCGCGACGTGCTGCTGGGGCTGTTCTTCGTCACCATCGGCATGTTGCTCAACGTGCGCGTGGTGTTCGACCATATCTGGCTGGTGCTGGGCCTGCTGGTGGTGCCGATCCTGTTCAAGCTGGTGCTGATCACCGGGCTGGCGCGGCTGTTCGGGTCGCGCCAGGGCGTGGCCATCCGTACCGGCCTGGGGCTGGCGCAGGCCGGCGAATTCGGTTTCGTGCTGCTGAACCAGATCGACGGCATGGGGCTGGTGGATCCGGTGCTGATCCAGGTGATCCTGGCGTCGATGCTGCTGTCGATGCTGGCCGCGCCGTTCCTGATCCAGTACAGCGACGCCATCGTGCTGCGCTTTGCCGCCAACGAATGGCTGATGCAGTCGCTGAACATGACCCGTATCGCGGCCCAGAGCCTGCAGACCGAAAAGCACGCCATCATCTGCGGCTACGGACGCAGCGGGCAGAACCTGGCGCACATGCTGGAGCGCGAGGGCATCACCTATGTGGCGCTGGACCTCGACCCCGACCGCGTGCGCGAGGCCGCCGCGGCCGGGGACACCGTGGTCTATGGCGATGCCGGGCGGCGCGAATCGCTGATCGCCGCCGGTATCCACCGGGCCGCGCTGGTGGTGATCACGTATGCCAATACGCCCTCGGCGGTAAAGGTGCTGCACCACGTGCAGGAACTGGCGCCCGCGATGCCGGTGATCGTGCGCACCGTGGACGATTCGGAACTTGATACGCTGCAGAAGGCCGGGGCCACCGAGGTGGTGCCGGAAATCATCGAAGGCAGCCTGATGCTGGCGTCGCACGCGCTGGTGTTGCTGGGGGTGCCGATGCGCCGGGTGGTGCGCGGCGTGCAGCAGGCGCGTGACGCGCGCTACAGCCTGCTGCGCGGCTACTTCCACGGCCGCGACGACGAGGAAGACATGGTGGAGCGCGATACCGTGCGGCTGCATTCGGTATCGCTCGGGCCCGAGCATACGGCGGTGGGGCGGCGCCTGGGCACGCTGGGGCTGGAGCGCATCGGCGTGGAGGTCACGGCGGTGCGCCGGCGCGGCATTCGGGCCTTCGATCCGGAGCCCGAAACCGTACTGGAGCCGGGCGACATCGTCGTGCTGCGCGGCACGCCCGAGGCGCTGGAATCGGCCGAAGAACGGCTGGCGCGGCAGTAGGCGCCGGCTTTACCGTTTCACCCGGTCGGACGGATCAGGCGCTGCGCGTTTGCCGTCCGTCTTGCGGAGTTTGTCGGCGCTGGCTGTTGCCGTCGACCCAGGAGGCGGGTAGATCACTCAGTACCGCCCGCGCGTCGAGGGACCGGATCGGTACATCGGTATCGGCGGGGATGCGGCCTTCGTTCTGCAACAATAAGTAACGCATGCAGCACACGCGAAGGAATGACGCGAAGTTGGCGGTGAGCGACGCCTCGCCGCGATGTTCGGCCAACTCGTCGTGCAGGCGCGCCAGCAGCTGGTTGACGCTCATGCCGTCACGCTGCGCCAGTTCTTCCAGCACTTCCCAGAACAGGTTTTCGAGCCGGATGCTGGTCGCCACGCCGTGCAGGCGCAGCGACCGCGACTGGGTCTGGTACGAATCCGGATTGGCCCGGATGAAGATCTCACACATGCGAACTCCCGTGCGCCGCGACCGGGCTGGCCGCGTTCGGAAGCCTCTACTCTACGATCCGCGTTCCCAGCACGGCAAGAAACTGCGCCAGCCAGGCCGGATGTGCCGGCCACGCCGGGGCGGTGACGAGGTTGCCATCGGTATGGGCCTGGTCCACGGGGATATCGGCGTACTTGCCGCCGGCCAGCCGCACTTCGGGGGCGCAGGCCGGGTAGGCAGAGCAGGTGCGGCCTTCCAGCACATCGGCCGCAGCCAGCAGCTGGGCGCCGTGGCAGACCGCCGCGATCGGCTTGTTGGCCTGGGCGAAGTGACGCACGATCTCGATCACCCGGTCGTTCAGGCGCAGGTATTCCGGCGCGCGGCCCCCCGGAATCACCAGGGCGTCGTAGCTGGCCGGGTCCACATCGGCGAACGTGGCATTGAGCGTGAAATTGTGGCCGCGCTTTTCGGTGTAGGTCTGGTCGCCCTCGAAGTCATGGATGGCGGTGGCGCAGGCGTCACCGGCCTTCTTGTCGGGACAGACCGCGTGGACCGTGTGGCCCACCATCTGCAGTGCCTGGAAGGGCACCATGGTCTCGTAGTCCTCGGCGAAATCGCCGACCAGCATCAGAATCTTCTTTGCCATAGCTGTCTCCTGTATGGTTACGGGTTGCGGACGCCCAAGCAGCCGGGCCATTGTGCGGCGGCAAGGCGGGGCGCGGGTGGTAGCCCGTTACCGCATGAACTCTTTCCAGACAGATTCCCCATGGCAGATCCCATCATCCAGTCCCCCGATCTCGGCGATGTCACCGGCTACCTGCGTGACCGCATCCGTACCGTGCCGGACTGGCCGCAGCCCGGTGTCCAGTTCCGCGACATCACCCCGCTGCTGCAGAACCCCAAGACGCTGCGCGTGCTGATCGACGTGTTCGTCCACCGCTACATGGACCAGCAACTGGACCTCGTGGCCGGCATCGACGCACGCGGCTTTATCCTGGGCTCGATCATCGCGTACGAGCTGAACCTGGGCTTCGTGCCCATCCGCAAGAAGGGCAAGCTGCCATTCCAGACCGTGGCCGAGGAATACGAGCTTGAATACGGCAGCGCCACCGTGGAAATCCACGCCGACGCCTGCAAGGCCGGCGACCGCGTGTTGCTGATCGACGACCTGATCGCCACGGGCGGCACCATGATGGCCGGCCGCAAGCTGCTGGAACGCCTGGGCGCCACGGTGGTGGAGGGCGCGGCAATCGTCGATCTGCCAGAACTGGGCGGGTCGAAGCTGCTGCACGGCAGCGGCCTGCCGCTGTTCACGGTCTGCAAGTTCGACGGCCACTGACGCCGGCGCAACGCTTCGGCGGACGTCGGACCCCGTCCAATTGCCCCACATGACAGCGGGGCGCATAATGCCCCCTTGATAACAACGCGATGACCGGGCGGCACGCCTCCTGCCACCCGCCGGCACCGGTCACAAGGGACGCACAATGGGCGTACTGCTTCATCTCCTCTCCGGCGTGGCGCTCCTGGTCTGGGGCACCAATATCGTCAAGGTCGGCATCCTGCGCGTGTACGGCGCCAATCTGCGCCATGTGCTGTCGGCCAGCGTGTCGAACCGCTTCAAGGCATTCGTCGCCGGCCTGGGCGTGACCGGGCTGGTGCAGAGCAGCAATGCCACCGCCGTCATCGTCAGTTCCTTCGTAGGCCAGGGCCTGATCGCCGTGGCCCCGGCGCTGGCCATCATGCTGGGCGCGAACGTGGGCACGGCCGTGATGGTGCAGGTGTTCTCGCTCGACCTGTCATGGCTGTCGCCGCTGCTGATCTTCGTCGGCGTGATCCTGCATCTGAGCTGGAAGGGCAGCAAGGCTGGCCACGTGGGCCGGGTGTTGATCGGGCTGGGCCTGATCACGCTGGCGCTGGAACTGATTTCGATTGCCACGCGCCCGGTGGTGCAGGCGGCCGGCGTCAAGGTGCTGTTCAGCACGCTGACCGGCGACGCCGCGCTGGACATGCTGATCGGCGCCTTCCTGACCATCCTCTGTTATTCCAGCCTGGCCGTGGTGCTGTTCTGCGGCGCGCTGGCGTCGGCCGGCGTGGTGTCGATCCACGTGGCGCTGGCGCTGGTGCTGGGCGCCAACCTGGGGTCCGGCATCTCGGCGCTGCTGACCACGTCGGGCAACAACCAGCCCGGCAAACGCGTGACGCTGGGCAACCTGCTGTCGCGCCTGCTGGGCTGCGTGATCGCGCTGCCGCTGCTGACCCAGGCCGAGGACCTGCTGGCCCACATCGACGCCGACCCGCAACGGCTGATCGTCAATTTCCACCTGTTGTTCAATGTGGCGCTGGCCGTGGTGCTGCTGGGCGCCACGGCGCCGCTGGCGCGCCTGTGCGAAGCCATCCTGCCCGGCCGCAACACCGGCGACAGCCAGGTGACGCCGCGCCACCTGGACCCCGCCGCGCTGTCCACGCCCACGCTGGCGCTGTCGAATGCCGCGCGCGAGGTGCTGCGCATCGGGGATCGGGTGGAGCAGATGCTCGACAACCTGCTGCGCGTGCTGCGCACCAACGACCTGAAGCTGGCCAACGCCACGTGCCGGATCGACAACGAGGTGGACGACCTGTACACCGCGATCAAGCTCTACCTGACCCAGATCAGCACCGAGGCGCTGGACGAACGCGACGGCCAGCGATGGACCGAAATCATCTCGCTGACCATCAACCTGGAGCATGCGGGGGATCTCATCGAGCGTGTCATCGTCGATGCCCGGGAGAAGAAGATCGCGCACAACCTGTCGTTCTCCGAGGCCGGCATGCAGGAAATCGCCGAAATGCACGCGCGTGTGGTGGGCAACCTGCGGCTGGGTTTGTCGGTATTCCTGACCGGCGACATCCGCAGCGCACAGCAGTTGATGGCCGAAAAGGCCAATTTCCGCGACCTGGAACGCAAGTACGCGCGCTCGCACCTGCAGCGCGTGGCCGTCCAGACCGTCGAAAGCATCGAGACGAGTTCGCTGCACCTGGACGTGATCAGCGAAATGAAGCGGCTCAATTCGCTGTTCTGCGCCACCGCCTACCCGGTGCTGGAGCAGGCCGGGCTGATGAACCGCAGCCGCATGAAGGAAGACACGCCGGGCAAGATCGGCGACGTGGCGGAGGCGCGCTAGGCACGCCGCCCGCCTGAACCGCCGGGCGCCTTCCGGGCGCCTTACTTCCGCTTGAGCAGCGGCGCCAGGTACTTGCCGGTAAAGCTGGCCTTGCTGGCCGCCACGGTCTCCGGCGTGCCCTTGGCAATCACCTGGCCGCCGCCCGCGCCGCCCTCGGGGCCCATGTCGATCAGCCAGTCGGCCGTCTTGATGACGTCGAGGTTGTGCTCGATGATCACCACCGTATTGCCATGGTCACGCAGCTTCTGGATCACCGCCAGCAGCAGTTCGATGTCGTGGAAGTGCAGCCCCGTGGTCGGCTCGTCCAGGATGTACAGCGTGCGGCCCGTGTCGCGCTTGGACAGTTCCAGCGACAGCTTCACCCGCTGCGCCTCGCCGCCTGACAGCGTCGTAGCCGATTGTCCAAGCCGGATATAACCCAGACCGACGTCGAGCAGCGTCTGCAGCTTGCGGCGCACCACGGGCACGGCGCTGAAGAACTCGTGGGCCTGCTCCACGGTCAGGTCCAGCACTTCGGAGATGTTCTTGCCCTTGTAGAGCACCTCCAGGGTCTCGCGGTTGTAGCGCTGGCCGTGGCAGACATCGCACGGCACGTAGACGTCCGGCAGGAAGTGCATCTCCACCTTGATCACGCCGTCGCCCTGGCACGACTCGCAGCGGCCGCCCTTGACGTTGAACGAGAACCGGCCCGGATCGTAGCCGCGCTCCTTGGCCGCCGGCACGCCGGCAAACAGTTCGCGGATCGGCGTGAACAGGCCGGTGTACGTGGCCGGGTTCGAGCGCGGCGTGCGGCCAATCGGGCTCTGGTCGACGTTGATGACCTTGTCGAAGTGTTCCAGCCCCTCGATCTGGTCGTGCGGCGCCGGTTCGGCCGTCGAGCCATACAGGTGGCGCGCCACGGCGTTGTACAGCGTGTCGTTGATCAGCGTGGACTTGCCCGAGCCCGACACGCCGGTGATGCACGTCAGCAGGCCCACCGGGATCTCGGCCGACACGTTGCGCAGGTTGTTGCCCGTGGCATTGACGATGCGCAGCAGCCGGTCCGGGTCGGGCGCGGCGCGCTTCCTGGGCACCTCGATGCTGCGCTGGCCGGACAGGTACTGGCCCGTCAGCGACGCCGGCGACTGCTCGATCTGCGCGGGCGTGCCTTCGGCCACGATCATCCCGCCATGCACGCCGGCCCCGGGGCCGATGTCGACCACGTAGTCGCAGGCCCGGATCATGTCTTCGTCGTGCTCCACCACCAGCACGGAATTGCCGATGTCGCGCAGGTGCTTGAGCGTGCCGATCAGGCGGTCGTTGTCGCGCTGGTGCAGGCCGATCGACGGCTCGTCCAGCACGTACATCACGCCGGTCAGGCCCGAGCCGATCTGCGAGGCCAGGCGGATGCGCTGGGCCTCGCCGCCCGACAGCGTGTCGGCGCTGCGCTCCAGCGACAGGTAGTCGAGTCCCACGTTGTTCAGGAAGTTCAGCCGCGCCGAGATCTCCTTGACGATCTTGTCGGCGATCTCGCGCTTGGCGCCGTGCAGGTTCAGCGTCAGGAACCACGTCAGCGCGTCGCGCAGCGGCAGGCCGTTGATCTCGTAGATCGCGCGCGCCTGCTCGTCCTCGCCGATCTTCACGTGGCGGGCTTCGGTGCGCAGGCGCGTGCCATGGCACACCGGGCAGGCCTGGTTGTTCTGATACTTGGCCAGTTCCTCGCGCACCGCCACCGAATCGGTCTCGCGATAGCGGCGCTCCAGGTTCGGAATGATGCCCTCGAACGCATGCGAGCGCACCGTGGTGCGGCCGCGCTCGTTGATATACGTGAACGGGATTTCCTGCTCGCCCGAGCCGTGCAGCACCACCTGCTGCACCTCGGCGGGCAGGTCCTCGAACGCGGCCTCGGTGTCGAAGTCGTAAAACGCCGCCAGGCTCTGCAGCATCTGGAAGTAGAACTGGTTGCGGCGGTCCCAGCCCTTGATGGCACCCGAGGCCAGCGACAGGTTCGGGAAGGCCACCACGCGCTTCGGGTCGAAGAACGTGATCTGGCCCAGGCCGTCGCAGCTCGGGCAGGCGCCCATCGGGTTGTTGAACGAGAACAGGCGCGGTTCCAGTTCCTGCAGCGAATACGAGCAGATCGGGCAGGCAAAGCGCGAGCTGAACATGTGCTCGCGGCCGGTATCCATTTCCAGCGCGAGCGCGCGGCCGTCGGCCAGGCGCAGCGCGGTCTCGAACGATTCGGCTAGGCGCTGCTTGATGTCGGCGCGCACCTTCACGCGGTCCACCACCACGTCGATCGAGTGCTTTTCAGTCTTCTTGAGCTTGGGCAGGCTGTCCACTTCGTAGACCTTCGCCTCGGCCTCGTGCGCCGTGCCGCCGCCCGAGCGGATGCGGAAGCGCACGAAACCCTGCGCCTGCATCGAATCGAACAGGTCGGAATGCTCGCCCTTGCGGTCGGACACCACGGGCGCCAGGATCATCAGCCTGGTGTCTTCGGGCAGTGCCAGTGCGGCATCCACCATCTGCGACACGCTCTGGGCCTGCAGCGCGATGTTGTGGTCGGGGCAGTAGGGGGTGCCGGCGCGGGCATAGAGCAGGCGCAGATAGTCGTGGATCTCGGTGACCGTGCCGACCGTGGAACGCGGGTTGTGGCTGGTGGCCTTCTGCTCGATCGAGATCGCGGGCGACAGCCCTTCGATCAGGTCGACATCGGGCTTTTCCATCAGCTGCAGGAACTGGCGGGCATAGGCGGACAGCGATTCCACGTACCGGCGCTGGCCCTCGGCGTAGAGGGTGTCGAACGCCAGCGAGGACTTGCCGGAGCCGGACAGGCCCGTGATCACCACGAGCTTGTTGCGCGGCAGGTCCAGGTTGATGTTCTTCAGGTTGTGGGTACGCGCCCCACGGATCTTGATTTCTTCCATATACCGTTCGTTCGCCCGGTGGGCGGCCTGCGAGCAGGTCGGTCCCGCGGAAATTCGATGTGCCTGGCCAGACGCCTGGGGCGCCCCGGACAAGGGCGCAGCCCGCCGCTTCACGCACATTTCACGCCTGGCCGAAGCCGGACGTGATGGAACAAGCGCGAGAAGCAAACCTGCTAATATACCGAACTTCGGTTTCCGGGGTTACCCGGCGCCAAACGGACTGAAGACGGCGACGTGCCGGCGGGGCCGCAGGCATCGCGGCAGCGTCTGTTGCGCGGATGTCTGCGATGCCAGACAAGGCCAGGTCCGGGCAACTTCCGGGCGCCAGCGCGTGTCGAAGCTGCCAGGCTGACCGAGCCCGCGACCGAGCCAGAATTCCACCCACGACCGCAATGCCGTCGATCCCCCCTTCCTCACCCAGTCTTTCCAACGAGCCCACCCGCACCGAAACCGTGCGCGACCGCATGACCCGCGGCGAGTTGCACGCCAGCCTGTCGCTGGCCAGCATCTTTGCGCTGCGCATGCTGGGGCTGTTCCTGATCCTGCCCGTCTTCGCCGAATTCGCGCGGACGCTGCCCGACGGGCACGACGCACAGCGCGTGGGCGTGGCGATGGGCATCTACGGCCTGATGCAGGCCTTCCTGCATATCCCGCTGGGCTGGCTGTCCGACCGCGTGGGCCGCAAGCCGGTCATGGTGGCCGGCCTGCTGCTGTTCGTGGCCGGGGCGCTGGTCGCCGCCTTTTCCGATACGCTGACCGGCATCACCACCGGCCGCGCCCTGCAGGGCATGGGCGCGATCTCGGCAGCCATTACCGCCTGCATCGCCGACCTGACGCGCGAACGGCATCGTACAAAAGCCATGGCGATGGTTGGCGGCAGCATCGGCCTGACGTTTGCGCTGTCGCTGGTGATTGCCTCGCCGCTGCTGCACAGCATCGGCATGTCCGGCATCTTCGGGCTGATGGGCGTGCTGGGCGCCCTGGCCATCGGCGTGACGCTGTTCGTGGTGCCGAACCCGCCGCCGCCCCATCCGGTACAGATGCCGTTTCGCAAGGTGCTGCTCAATGCCGACCTGATCCGCCTGAACGTTGGCGTGCTGGCGCTGCATGCCAGCCAGGTGGCGATGTTCATGGTGGTGCCGGCGATGCTGGGCGATGCCGGCATGCCGCTGGACCAGCACTGGAAGGTGTACCTGCCCGTGGTGCTGGTGTCGTTCCTGCTGATGCTGGCGCCGATGATGGCCGCCGAACGCTACGGCAAGGTGCGGCCGGTGCTGCTGGCGTCGGTGGCGCTGATGACTGCCGTGCAGCTGCTGTTCGCCACCGTGCATGGGCTGTGGCCGATCGTGGGCGTGCTGCTGCTGTTCTTCGTGGCGTTCAACGTATTGGAGGCCATGCAGCCATCGCTGGTGTCGCGCTACGCGGCCGCCAGCCGCGGTGCCGCGCTCGGCGTGTACAACACCACGCAGTCGCTGGGCCTGGCCCTGGGCGGCGTGGCGGGCGGCTGGCTGCTCAAGCACGAGGGCCGACCGGCGGTGTTCGTCGCCTGCGCGGCGGTGCTGCTGCTGTGGCTTATAATCGCCTGGAGCATGAAGGCGCCGCCGGCTCGCAGCAAGGAGGGCGCCTCGGCAGTGGCGGCCTAGACACAAATTTTCACCTATCCGCAAAAGCCCGACACGCTTTTTCCCGGCATCGGCGGTAGCATTCGACACGCGCCCGACGGAGTATTCCGAACGGCGCGTGATGTCGTTTACGGTCGTCCAGTGATGGGCCTGTGCCGGGTGGCGGTCGCGGGCCCGATTAATTTCTGCGAATCTCGCACTACGTTTAACGCCGCGCTGAAAGGGCGCGGTCCTTGGAGAACTCTTATATGGCATCGGTCAACAAAGTCATCCTCGTCGGCAACCTGGGCGCCGACCCCGAAACCCGCTACATGCCCAGCGGCGACGCTGTGACCAACATCCGGCTCGCGACGACCGACCGTTACAAGGACAAGCAGAGTGGCGAGTTCAAGGAAGCGACCGAATGGCACCGCATTGCCTTCTTCGGCAAGCTGGCCGAGATCGCCGGTCAATACCTGCGCAAGGGTTCGTCGGTCTATATCGAAGGCCGTATCCGCACCCGCAAGTGGCAGGACCAGTCGGGCCAGGACAAGTACAGCACCGAAATCGTGGCTGACCAGATGCAGATGCTGGGCGCCCGCCAGGGTGGCGGCGGCGGCGACGAAGGCGGCTACGGCGGCGGTGCCGGCGGTGGCGGTGGCTACAGCCGCGAATCGCAAGGCGGCGGTGGCGGTGGCTATGGCGGCGGCCGTGGGCAGGGCGCCCAGGGCGGCGGTGGCGGCCAGCAGGGTGGCCAGCGCCGTCAGCAGCAGGCCCCGTCGAACGGCTTCGAGGACATGGACGACGATATTCCGTTCTGATCCCGCCTCATACCGGTTGTGAAGAAGAGCCCCGCCCAGTGCGGGGCTTTTTCTTTGGTCTGTCCGTCCTGTGCGCACGTATCGATAAGCCGGCCTCCGCCGGCTTTTTCGTTTGTCCCTCGTCGCGAAGGCAGGCGTCCGGGTCATATTCAATAATTTTGAATAACTATTACGACGATAGCCCACTTTGCGCAGGTGCCTGGTCGCTATAGTTCTGCACATGGACAGCGCCGCAACGCAGCGAAACGAACGAAGCGAAGCCAGCGCCGCCCGATAACACCTCAAACTTATTGAATCGTTTTTAATACCGGAGCCCATCATGTCGAACGCCACACTGCAAGTCCTGACCCCGCGCAACAGCCAGCTGATCATCATCGACCACCAGCCCCAGATGGCCTTCGGCGTGCAGTCGATGGACCGCCAGACCATGAAAAACAACGTCGTGGGCCTGGCCAAGGCCGCGAAGATCTTCGACGTGCCGACTACCATCACCACCGTCGAGAGCGAATCGTTCTCCGGCTACACCTACCCCGAACTGCTCGACGTCTTCCCGGGCAAGCCAACGCTCGAACGCACCTCGATGAACTCGTGGGACGACCAGAAGGTGCGCGATTCGCTGGCCGCCAACGGCCGCAAGAAGATCGTCGTGGCGGGCCTGT
>NZ_JBYOJT010000002.1:590027-769473 GCF_057798875.1 Cupriavidus sp. 94F1 | reverse complement strand
TGGAGACAGCATGGCGATCACCAAGCTCGCACACTATTCAATCCGCACGGCGGACCTCGAACGGTCGTGCGCATTCTACGAACGCATTCTCGGGTTCCGGCGTGGGTACCGGCCGCCGTTCGACTTCCCCGGCGCCTGGCTCTACATGGGCGACGACGAACGGGACTTCGGCACCGTGCACATCATCGGCATCGACCCGAGCAATCCGGCGGGGCTGACTGCCTATCTCGGCGACAAGGCGTTGCCGGAAGCCGGCACGGGCACCGTCGACCATATTGCCTTCCTGGCGACTGGCGTCACTGCCATGTGGCAGACGCTACGCGCCGAGGGCATCGCCTGGCGCGACCGCACCGTCCCCAGCCTGGGCTTGCACCAGGTATTCATCGAAGACCCGTCCGGCGTCACCATCGAACTCAACTACCCCGCCGAAGAAGTGGCAGGCCTGGCACTGCCGCAGCAATCGCAAGCCGAAGCAGGAGCCACAGCATGACGCCCATCCCATCATCCCCACGCAAGGCCATCATCATCGGCGGCTCCGTAGGCGGGCTGTTTGCCGCCAACCTTTTGACACGGGCTGGCTGGGAAGTCGAGATTTTCGAGCGCACGCCCGAAGCGCTGACCGGTCGTGGGGCCGGCATCGTCACGCACCCGGAACTGTTCGAAGCTTTGGCCGCTGCCGGCGTGACCGTCGACGACAGCATCGGCGTCTCGGTCAATACCCGCGTGACGCTGGCTCGCGATGGTAGTGCGGTTTCGGATCGTGAGCTGCCCCAGACGCTGACCGCCTGGGGCAAGATGTACGAGGTACTGGGTAAGGCGTTTCCGGATCTCTATCGCACCGGCGCGCATGTCACGGCGGTGGCATCGCACACCGGCCATGCGGAAGTCACGCTGCAGGATGGCTCGATACACCGCGCCGACATGGTGATCGCCGCCGATGGCTTCCGGTCCACTATCCGGGAACAACTGCTGCCGGCCGCTCAGCTGGAATACGCAGGCTATATCGCCTGGCGCGGACTGGTCGACGAGACCGACCTGACACCGGCGACGCACGCCGCGATATTCGACAAGTTCGCGTTCTGCCTGCCGCCGCATGAACAGATTCTCGGCTACCCGGTGGCTGGCGAGCGCAACAGCACCACGCTGGGCCAGCGACGGTTCAACTTCGTGTGGTACCGCGCCACCAGTGCCAACCAGTTAGCCGATCTGCTCACAGATGCCAACGGCAAATGCTGGTCCACCGGCATTCCTCCGGGCCTGATCCGTCCCGAGGTCATCGCCGACATGGAAAGCGCAGCGACTGACCTCCTAGCGCCCCAGTTTGCCGAAGTGGTGAGGCGGACTGCACACCCGCTGTTCCAGCCGATCTATGACCTCACCGTTTCGCAAATGGCGTTTGGTCGCGTGGCCCTGCTGGGTGACGCCGCCTTCGTGGCGCGGCCCCATTGCGGGATGGGCGTCACCAAGGCGGCCGGCGATGCGATGGCGCTCGCGCGCGCGCTGTCGGACGCGCCGACCATCGAGGCCGGGCTCGAAGCCTACAGCGCCGAACGCGTGCAGGTGGGCCAGGCCATTGTCGAGCACGCCCGCCACCTTGGCGCCTACATGCAGGCCCAACTGAAGAGCGACGAAGACCGCGCCATGGCCGAACGCTACCGAACCCCGGAAGCGGTCATGCGCGAGACCGCCGTGTCGCGCCGGTTCTGACCGCCAAGGACAACAACACAAGGAGACAACCATGCCTCAAGCCGCCCCACAGACCGCGCCCCCCGTCGCGCCTTACAACACCCATGAAGACCCGGAGGCCATCGACGCCCCGCTGGCACCGCATCCAATGTTGGGCCGCGCCGATTTCGAGCGACTGCACCGCACCCGGCGGCGCTTCTCGTGGTCACTGACCGCCGCGATGCTGCTGGTGTACTTCGGCTTCATCCTGACGCTGGCCTTCCGTCCCGACCTGCTCGCCATGCGGCTGGTACCGGACCAGCCGATGAGCATCGGCATTCCCGTCGGTTTCGGCATGTTCGCGTTCACCTTCGCGCTCGTCGCCATCTACGTGTATCGCACCAACACGGTCTACGACCGGATGATCGCGGACATCCGCGACGGAGAGCCGTCATGAATCGCACGCGCGCCTCTTTTGCCTTCTGCGCCGTACTGACGGTTGCCACGCCCGCCCTGGCTGCCACGCCGCCGGTGGGCCAGGGCCTGAACGGCATCGCCATCGCCATGTTCGTCGTCTTCGTGGTGGCCACGCTGGCCATCACTCGCTGGGCGGCCCGTCGTAACAACAGCGTGGCCGACCACTATGCCGCCGGCGGCAAGATCACCGCCATGCAGAACGGCTGGGCGATCGCCGGCGACTACATGTCCGCCGCCTCGCTGCTAGGCATCTCGGCGCTGGTGTTTACCAGCGGCTATGACGGCCTGATCTATTCCATCGGCTTTCTGGCCAGCTGGCCCATCATCCTGTTCCTGATTGCCGAGCCCTTACGCAATCTGGGGCGCTACACGCTGGCCGACGTGCTGTCGTATCGGCTGCGGCAACGGCCGATACGTGCGTTCTCGGCGTCGAGTTCCATCGTGATCGTGCTGCTGTACCTGGTCTCGCAGATGGTCGGTGCCGGCAAGCTCGTGGAACTGCTGTTCGGCTTCAACTACACGTCGGCTGTGGTGCTGGTTGGCGTGCTGATGGTCGTCTACGTGTTCTTCGGCGGCATGCTGGCCACCACCTGGATCCAGATCATCAAGGCGGTCATGCTGCTGGCCGGCTGCGCGTTCATGGCGTTCATGGTGATGAGCCGCTTTGGCTTCAGCCTGAACAGCCTGTTCGACCATGCCATCGCCGCCCACGGGAAGCAGGAAGCCATCATGCGCCCGGGCGGTCTGGTCTCCGATCCGGTCTCGGCGGTGTCGCTCGGTCTGGCGCTGATATTCGGCACGGCGGGGTTGCCTCATATCCTGATGCGCTTCTTCACGGTCAGTAACGTCAAGGCCGCGCGCAAGAGCGTGCTGTATGCCACCGGCATCGTCGGCATGGGCTACGCAATGATCATCATCATCGGCTTCGGGACGATTGCGCTGGTCGCCAAGGATCCGCTCTATCACACGCCTTCTGGCGCGGTGATTGGCGGCATCAACATGGTGGCCGTACACCTGGCCCACGCCGTGGGCGGCAGCGTTTTCCTGGGGTTCATCTGTGCGGTGGCGTTCTCGACAATCCTCGCCGTGGTGGCGGGCCTGACGCTGGCGGGCTCCTCCGCCATCTCGCACGACCTGTATGCCACGGTGATCTGCAAGGGCCGCGCGTCGGACAAGGACGAGATGCGTGTGTCGCGCATCACCACGCTGGTACTGGGCGTGCTGTCGATCCTGCTGGGCATCCTGTTCGAGAAGCAGACCATTGCGTTCATCGTGAGCCTGACATTCTCGATTGCTGCCAGTTCCAACTTCCCCGTGCTGCTGCTGTCGATCTATTGGCGCGGCCTGACTACGCGCGGGGCGGTCATGGGCGGCATGATGGGCCTGATTACCGCCGTGGTGCTGACGATCCTGAGCCCGACGGTATGGGTGCAGGTGCTCGGGCACGCGTCGGCCATCTATCCGTACGAGTATCCGGCACTGTTCTCGATGCTGGTGGCGTTTGCAGGCATCTACGTGTTCTCGGTGACCGATCGCTCAGCGCGCGGCGCGTGGGAACGCAACGCCTACCAGAACCAGCGCGTGGACTGCGAACTCGGTATCACGGCCAAGTCCGGCCACTGACGCGTGGCTGCCGACCTCGCTTCGAGGCGGCAGCCAGCGCGCTGGGGCGTCGCCTTTTCTTATTGATCGGGTGATTGGTAGAATCGGGCCATTACCCGAACAGCAGGCCCGAGAGAGACAGCCATGGAACGAAGCGCCACCGAAGGCATCGAAAAATCCACGCGGCGCCTGCTGCCTGAGCAGCGGGAGCAGCAGATTGTCGAGAAGGCCATCGAACACTTCACGCGAAATGGCTTCGGCGGCAGCACACGTGAGCTTGCCAAGCAGATCGGCGTCACACAGCCCCTTCTCTATCGGTATTTCGCCAGCAAGGACGCGCTGATCGAGCGTGTCTACAACGAGGTTTTCCAATGGCGTCCGGACTGGGATCGCCAGATCACGGACCGCTCCCTGCCGCTGACCGAACGGCTGTACGCCTTCTATCTGGACTATTCGTCGGTGATCCTGCGCGAGGAATGGATCCGGCTCTTTATCTTCGCCGGCCTGACTCACGAAGGCATCAATAACAAGTACCTCAGCAAGCTGCGCACCAAGGTATTCCTGCCGGTATTGGCCGAAGTCCGGGAGGCCTTCGACATCCCCGCGCCGCGCACCGCCGCTGAAACCGATGCCGAGATCGAGATGATCTGGAGCCTGCACGCTGCCATCTTCTATATCGGCGTGCGCAAATGGGTCTATGGGCTGAAGGTGCCGGCGGACATGGACGCCCTCATCAGGCAAAAGGTGGACATGTTCCTACTCGGCGCCCCTGCCGCCATGACGAAGATGCGTGGCGATAAGGGCTAGGCATCGCGTTCGGACACCTGGATGACTGGCAATGCGGCGCTCAGCGAGTCCTGACGATTTTGCAGGGCAGAGACCGGCCGTGAAGAGACGTGGATCGCGCAGGTAGAGAACTTCGGCCGCGAAGCTGGATGTTCGTTGCCATTCGGGTTCCCACAGGTACCGGTGTAACACCTGCGCGGCATAGTGTTCCGCCTGAACCCCGCTCCAAAAAACAAAACCCCGGAAGACCGCGATCTTCCGGGGTTCGCCGCCAATACAGATGTAGTGGCGGAGACGGAGGGATTCGAACCCTCGATCCAGGTTTTGGCCCGGATGCTCCCTTAGCAGGGGAGTGCCTTCGACCTCTCGGCCACGTCTCCCAAACTTTTGTTGTGCAAGGGAGGCTGCACAACAGAGCGCGTATTCTAGCTAGGCAGTCTCGACTGGTCAACGAATTTCTCGCGACCCGTGACAAATATCACAGCAATCCTGCCCCGCCAGAATATTCAGAAGCGGATCACGCCTGATCCAGCTCGAACACCTTGTGCAGCGCGCGCACGGCGAGCTCCATGTACTTCTCGTCGATCAGCACCGAGATCTTGATTTCCGACGTGGAGATCATCTGGATATTGATGCCCTCTTCGGACAGCGTGCGGAACATCTTGCTGGCGATGCCCACGTGCGAGCGCATGCCCACGCCCACCACCGACACCTTCGACACCTTCGGGTCGCCCGACACGCTGGCGGCGCCGATATGGGCCTTCACGCTGTCGTTCAGGATGGTCAGCGCGCGCTGGTAGTCGCCGCGCGGCACGGTGAACGTGAAGTCGGTCTTGCCGTCCACCGACTGGTTCTGGATGATCATGTCGACGTCGATGTTGGCGTCGGCGATCGGGCCCAGGATCTGGTAGGCGATGCCCGGCTTGTCCGGCACGCCCAGCACGGTGATCTTGGCCTCGTCACGGGCAAAGGCAATGCCGGAGATGACGGCTGCTTCCATTTCAGACTCTTCCTCAAAAGTAATCAGCGTGCCCGAATGCATTTCCTGTTCGAGCGGCATCAGGGGGTCGGTCAGCGACGACAGCACGCGGGTCTTCACGCGGTACTTGCCGGCGAATTCCACCGAGCGGATCTGCAGCACCTTCGAGCCCAGGCTGGCCATTTCCAGCATTTCCTCGAACGTGATCTGATCCAGCCGGCGCGCGTCCTCGACCACGCGCGGATCGGTCGTGTACACGCCGTCCACGTCGGTATAGATCAGGCACTCGTCCGCCTCGATGGCGGCGGCGATGGCCACGGCAGAGGTGTCCGAGCCACCGCGACCCAGCGTCGTGATGTTGCCTTCGGTATCGATGCCCTGGAAGCCGGTAACGACCACCACCTTGCCGGAATCCAGGTCGCCGAGGATGCGCTCGTCATCGATCGACTCGATACGGGCCTTGGTGAAGGCCGAATCGGTCTTCACCGGCACTTGCCAGCCGGTATAGCTGACCGCGTCGATACCTTCGCCGTGCAGCGCAATGGCCAGCAGCGCCACGCTGGCCTGCTCGCCCGTGGAGGCCAGCATGTCCAGTTCACGCGGGTCCGGCTGCGCGGAGATTTCCTTGGCAAGGCCAAGCAGGCGATTGGTCTCGCCCGACATGGCCGAAGGCACCACGACAACGCGGTGACCTGCGCGGTGCCACTTGGCCACGCGCTTGGCGACATTCTTGATGCGTTCCGTGGAACCCATCGAAGTGCCGCCGTATTTGTGAACGATGAGAGCCATCTTCTTGTCGACGCCAGCGATTGTGCAAAGCCGATGAAATTACACGAAGAGTGGCTAAGCGTAAAGGCCGAAGGGGCGAAAATCCCGCAAAAACGTCATTCATTTGACGTCATTTTTATGTGAATGAAATTCACATGCGGAATTATATCTGTCCCCATTTATCGGCTGGGCGTGCGTCTACTCCGCGCGGTCCGCCGGATCCGGCAGGGATATCCATGCGACACGCCAGCGCGGCGCGTGGGGTGCGTCGGCCGGCCAGCGGCGATGCATGCCCAGGCCTGCCGCAAGCACCAGCGTGTCGCGGCTCCAGAGCAGCGGCAGGTGGGCGCGCCGCCAGGCGGGGACATCGGCCTCCTGATACGCCTGCTTCAGCGCCCGTGCCGGTCCGCCCGGGCGCAGCACGATGCGTTCTCCCCCTGCCCTGGCGGCCAGCCGCAGCGGCGCCCGCAGCACGGCCTCCGGCACGCCGAAGGTGTCATCCCGGTCAAAGCGTAGTTCGCCACGCCAGGCCGGCACCACGATCCGTGCCTCGCCGCGCCATTCGAACGCGAACGGCGCCGGCACGCCGGCCGGCACGGCATGGCAGGCCAGTACGCGGCCTCGAAAACGGCGCAGCACCAGGCCATCGTGTGCGATAGCCGGCTCGCCGCCCTCATGTTCGATCAGTTGGGTGCGCATGGCGGCCAGGCGCGCGGTCGATGGCGGCTGGGCGCCGAGGTCGCGCAGCCAGAGCCGCAGCACCGCATCGGCATGCTCGGGCGGCAAGGCCCGCAGGCCCGCGAGGTCCAGTTCGGAAAGCGTATCGGTGTCGCGGCCGCTGCAGACCAGCCGGGCCAGGGACCGTGCGGCCAGTGCGTCGAGCATGCCGGCCGCCTGCGCAAAATGCGCAGCCGCCTGGGTGACGTTGTCGTACAGGCCTGGAAACGCCTGCAGCAGCGCCGGCAACTGGGCGCGCAGCGCATTGCGCGCAAAGCGCGTGTCGGTGTTCGACGGATCGTCGATCCAGCGCAGGCCGTGCGCCGCGCAGTAGGCGTCGATGTCGGCGCGCGGCACATCCAGCCAGGGCCGCAGCAGCCAGACCTCGCCATCGGATTCACCCAGCACGTCGAGCGGCCGGCTGGCAGGCATGCCAGCCATGCCGGCGACGCCGGTGCCTCGAAACAGCCGCAGCAGCACCGTTTCCACCTGGTCGTCGCGATGATGGGCGAACAGCAGCAGCCGGGCGCCCTGCTCGCGACACATCCGGCCCAGTGCCGCGTGCCGCGCACGCCGTGCGGCAGCCTCGATGCCCTCGCCGGCCGTGGGCTGCACGGTCACGCGTGTGGTGGCCAGCGGCACCCGCAGGTCGGTGCACAGCGCGGCACAGAAACGGTCCCAGTCGTCGGCCTGGGCCTGCAGGCCGTGATGCACGTGCAGCGCCACCACGCGCGCCAGCGGCCATGCCGCAGCCAGCGCAGCGCGTGCCGCGTGCAGCAGCGCCACCGAATCGCGGCCACCAGACAACGCCACGGCCACGGTAAAGGGCCGCTCGGCCTCAGAAACAACAAAGGCCGCACTGGCCTGGACAGCCTGTGCGACCTTGTCGGTCAGACGCGCGGCGAGGCGCGTCGCGTCTTCGGCGCTCACATCACTCCTGGGCGCCGGTTTCCTTGAATTTGCCATAGGCCATCAGGCGCTCGTGGCGGCGAGCCTGCAGTTCCTTGACACTCATGCCCTGGAACTGGCGCAGCGATTCGGCCAGCGTGCGCTTGAGCATCGTCGCCATGCCCTTCGGATCGCGATGCGCGCCGCCCAGCGGCTCGTTGATGATCTTGTCGATCAGGCCCAGCGCCTTCAGGCGATGCGCGGTCAGGCCCAGCGCCTCGGCGGCTTCGGGCGCCTTCTCGGCGGTCTTCCACAGGATGGACGCGCAGCCTTCCGGCGAGATCACGGCGTACGTGGCGAACTGCAGCATCTGCACGACGTCGCCCACGGCAATCGCCAGCGCACCGCCCGAACCGCCTTCGCCGATGATCGTGGCGATCAGTGGCACCTTCAGCCCGGCCATCACATAGAGGTTATGGCCGATGGCTTCCGACTGGCCGCGCTCCTCGGCGTCGATGCCCGGGAACGCGCCCGGCGTGTCGACAAACGTGAAGATCGGCAGGCCGAACTTGTCGGCCAGTTCCATCAGGCGCTTGGCCTTGCGGTAGCCCTCGGGCTTCGACATGCCGAAGTTGCGCAGCGCGCGTTCCTTCGTGTCGCGGCCCTTCTGGTGGCCGATGACCATGCAGGCCTGGCCATTGAAGCGCGCCAGGCCGCCCACGATCGACAGATCGTCGGCAAACGACCGGTCGCCGTGCAATTCATGGAAGTCGGTGAAGATCTCGCGCACGTAATCCAGCGTGTACGGACGCTGGGGGTGACGCGCGATCTGCGCAACCTGCCACGGGGTCAGGTTGGCATAGATATCCTTGGTCAGCTGCTGGCTCTTGCCGGCCAGCCGCGAAATCTCTTCGGAAATATCGACAGCCGAATCGTCCTGCACAAAACGCAGTTCTTCGATCTTTGCCTCGAGCTCGGCAATCGGCTGCTCAAAATCCAGGAAGGTGGTTTTCATAAAGACGCGGACCTGTCTGTGAAGGGGCGCATTCTACCGGAAAAAATCCAGAAATCCGCCGCCCAATATGTTGATTCTTATACATTTTTGGCAAGAATCAACGCCGTCACTACTGCAACCTGCCCGATCCAGTAACTAATACGTCACTGGCAGCGGGTCCAGACTGCGCCACATATACCAGGTGGCCACCGTGCGCCACGGCTCCCAGTTGGCCGCCACCTCGCGCGCTTCGCTTCGCGTGACGGGTTCGCCACTGAAGTAATTGGTCGAGATCGCATTGATCAGCCCGACGTCATCGAGCGGCAGCACGTTGGGGCGCATCAGATTGAACATCAGGAACATCTCGGCCGTCCAGCGGCCGATGCCGCGGATCTGGGTCAGCTCGGCGATCACCGCCTCGTCGTCCATGCCGGCCCATTCCTTGACGTGGACCGTGCCGGCCTTGAAATGCTCGGCCAGGTCGGTAATGTACTCGGCCTTGCGCTTCGACAGGCCACAGCCGGCCAGTTGTTCCGTACCGGCCTTCAGGAACTGGGCCGGGGTCAAGCGCGGGCACAGCGTAACCAGGCGCTCCCAGACGGACTGGGCGGCCTTGACCGAAATCTGCTGGCCGACGATCGAGCGGGCCAGCGTAATGAACGGATCGTCGCGCGACACCAGGTGCGCGGGCCCGTACGTGGGAATCATCTTGCGCAGGATACGGTCGCGCTTCATCAGGTCCGCGCAGGCTTCGTCCCAATAGGCCGGCCGCACGGCGTCGACCACTGTTTCGACCGGCAGCGGAACGGCCTGCGCCTCCGGCAGGTCGGGCTTGCGCGACTTGCCGGCGGCCTTGGCCGCGGCGGGTGCCTTCGCCGGTACCTTGGGCGCCTGCCTGGCCGCAGTCTTGCCGGCGGGCCTGGGCGCCACGGCAGCGGCCTTCGGCTTGCGCGCGGCAGCGTTCAAGCACGCCTCCACTCGGTGGCGCCGCCTGGCTTGTCTTCGAGCACCACGCCGGCCGCCAGCAGGTCCGCACGGATGCGATCCGCCTCGGCGAAATTGCGCGCGGCCTTGGCCGTACGGCGCGCGGCGATCTGCGCGTCGATCTGCTCGGCACTCAGCCCATCGGCGGCGGCCGCCCCACCCTGCAGGAAGGTATGCGGGTCGCGCTCCAGCAGGCCCAGGGTGCCGGCCAGCGCCTTGAGCTGGTGGGCGGCCTGGGTCGAGCCCGTGCGATTGACCTCGCTGGCCAGGTCGAACAGCACCGACATGGCGATCGGCGTGTTGAAGTCGTCATTCATCGCGTCGGCAAAACGCCGCGCGTGCGGCTCGGCCCAATCCACCGCGCAACCGCCGGGCTGCGTTTCCTTGAGCGCCGTGTACAGGCGCGTCAGCGCATGGCGGGCGTCGTCCAGGTGGGCGTCGCTGTAGTTCAGCGGGCTGCGGTAGTGCGCGCGCAGGATGAAGAAGCGCACGACCTCGGGGTCGTACTGCTTCAGGACTTCGCGGATCGTGAAGAAATTGCCTAGCGATTTCGACATCTTCTCGTCATTGATACGCACGAAGCCGTTGTGCATCCACATGTTCACAAACGGCTTGCCGCTGGCGCCTTCCGACTGCGCGATCTCGTTCTCATGGTGCGGGAACTGCAGGTCGGCGCCCCCACCATGGATGTCGAAGTGCTCGCCCAGCAGCGTGCAGCTCATGGCGGAGCACTCAATGTGCCAGCCCGGGCGGCCGCTGCCCCACTTCGAATCCCACTTGCTCTCGGGCGGCTCGCTTTCCTTGGCCGATTTCCACAGCACGAAGTCCAGCGGGTCCTGCTTGGCGTCGTTGGCGCTGACGCGCTCGCCCGCGCGCAGGTCTTCCAGCGACTTGCCGGACAACCTGCCGTAGCCCGGGAACTTGCGCACCGAATAGTTCACGTCGCCGTCGGCGGCCTGGTACGCCAGGCCCCTGGCTTCGAGCTTTTCGATGATATTGAGCATCTGCGGCACGAATTCCGTGGCGCGCGGCTCATAATCGGGCCGGATCACGCCCAGCGCGGCGGCGTCCTCATGCATGTACTGGATGAAGCGCGTGGTCAGCTGGCCGATGGTCTCGCCATTCTCGGCGGCGCGACGGATGATCTTGTCGTCGATATCGGTGATGTTCTGCACGTACGTCACATCGTAGCCCGCGGCACGCAGCCAGCGATGCACCATGTCGAACACCACCATCACGCGTGCGTGGCCCACGTGGCAGTAGTCGTACACGGTCATGCCGCACACGTACATGCGGACCTTGCCCGGTTCGATAGGCACGAAAGGCTGCTTCTCACGCGCGAGCGTGTTGTAGATGTTCAGTTGCTGCATGGAGCGATGTGATTGGGTGACGATGCGGTGCGCGCCATGGCGCACGGGCCCCATATCTTACCGGAAGGTTGTCGGGCCGGCCTCAGGCGGGTCTCGGCATTGCGCCGGGTCCTGCACGCCGTGCCGCTTTGCTAGAATGCCGCGGAGTATAACGGACCGCCCTTACATGAGCCTGCTTCTGCCTTCCACCATCCTTGCAACGGCCCGCCGCCGCGCCGGCCTGTCCGCCCTCCGTGCCGCCGGCGGCACGCTGGCGATGGCGGCAGCCCTGGCGGCGGCCCCGGCCCTGGCGCAGAACGGGCCGGTATCCCTGCCCGCCCCGCTGGCGCCGCCCAGCGGCGTGGTGTCCACGGACCCCGGCATGGTCCCGGCGCAGAAGGCCGTCAACGACAAACGCTACGACGACGCCATCAAGGGCTTCGACAAGGTGCTGGCCACCAACCCGCGCAACGCCCAGGCCCGCTTCCAGCGCGCATGGGCCATGGCGCAGGCGGGCCATGACGACCAGGCCATCCAGGCCTTTGCCGAAATGGCACAGGACTTCCCCGAGCTGCCCGAACCGCACAACAACCTGGCCCTGCTCTACGCCAAACGCGGCGACCTGAAGCGTGCCGAGGCCGAACTGCTGCTGGCCATCGACGCCAAGCCCGACTACGCCATCGCCTACAGCAACCTGGGCGATGTCTACCGCCGCCTGGCCGAGAAGGCCTATGGCGACGCCGTACGGCGCAACCCGGCCGACGCGCGCGCCGCTGCGGGCCTGCGCCAACTGGGCGCGACCCCTGCGGCAGCCCCGGCGCCGGCTTCTTCGCCGGCCGCAGCCCCACGTTCGCGCAAGGCACCGGCCAGCGCGCCGGTGGCCCGCTAGACACCCGGGCAATGCCGGCGTCATCGGCGCCGGCACCTGCCCGAACCGCTCACTGCATCGCAAGACGGAGTTCCAGAGATGACCCTTTCCCGCCGCATCGTCCTGGCTGGCCTGGTGGCCGCCACCGCCGCACTGTCCCCGCTGGCCGTCCTGGCCCAGGGTGCCAGCCCGGCCGCCGCCCAGAAGACCGAGCGTGTGCAATTCGTCACCAGCGCCGGCAAGTTCACCGTCGAGGTGTATCCCGACGCGGCCCCGAAGACGGTCGCGAACTTCATGGAATATGTGAAGAGCGGCTTCTACAACGGCACCATCTTCCACCGCGTGATCAACGGCTTCATGGTGCAGGGCGGCGGCTTCGACCGCGACATGAAGGAAAAGCCCACGCGCGCACCGATTCCGCTGGAAGCGCAGAATGGCCTGAAGAACAAGGCCGGCACGGTGGCCATGGCGCGCACGTCGAATCCGAATTCCGCCACCGCGCAGTTCTTCGTCAATGTGGTGGATAATCCGAACCTCGACTACCCGCAGCCCGATGGCAACGGATATGCCGTATTCGGCAAGGTGGTGGAAGGCATGGACACGATCGACAAGATCAAGACCACCCCGACCACGGCTTACGGCGCCATGCGCAACGTGCCGGCCGCGCCGATCACGATCGAGTCCGCCACCGTCGTCACCAAGTAATACCGCGCGCATCGCGCGCGGCCATAACCGTCACCGAACAGAGGTAACCCATGAGCAAGGTACAACTCCAAACGACGCAAGGCGTCATCACGATCGAACTGGACGCCGAAAAGGCCCCCAAGACGGTGGAGAACTTCCTGTCGTACGTGCGCAAGGGCCACTATGACAACACGGTCTTCCATCGCGTGATCAAGAACTTCATGATCCAGGGCGGCGGCTTCGAGCCGGGCATGAAGCAGAAGGACACCGATGCCCCGATCGAGAACGAGGCCGGCAATGGCCTGAAGAACGACCGCTACACGGTTGCCATGGCCCGCACGAACGCGCCGCATTCGGCCACGGCCCAGTTCTTCATCAACGTGGTGGACAACGACTTCCTGAACTTCAGCTCGCCCACGCCGCAAGGCTTCGGCTATGCCGTGTTCGGCAAGGTCGTGGAAGGCACCGACGTCGTGGACGCCATCAAGGGCGTGCGCACGGGCACCTCGGGCTTCCACCAGGACGTGCCGATGGAGGACGTGGTGATCCAGAAGGCCACCATCGTCGAATAATCCGACGGCAACGTTCCTTTCGATGGCGGCATGCCGCTCGCGGTGAACACACCCCTCCGAAACGCATGACCGCATCCCACCGCACGCCGGCGGCCGCACCGATCGAGGTGCAGGCGCCGGCGTGGTTCATTTCCGACCTGCATCTGACACCCGGCATGCCGCGCACGCTGGCCGCCTTCCAGCGGGTGCTGGACCAGGCTGCCCGTCAGGCGGGCACGCTGTTCATCCTGGGTGATTTCTTCGAGTTCTGGGTGGGCGACGAGGAGACCGAGACACCGTTCGCGGGCGAGGTGGCGGCGGCCCTGCGCCGGCTGGCCCACGCCGGCGTGCCGGTCTACCTGATGCACGGTAATCGCGATTTCCTGATTGGCCGGCGCTTTGCCGACGCGGCAGGCGCCACGCTGCTGCCGGACCCTTCAGTTATCCATTGCGCCGGGCAACGCGTGGTGCTGAGCCACGGCGACATGCTCTGCACCGACGATCCGCGCTACATCCGCTTCCGCAACTGGACCCGCAAGGGCTGGGTGCAGCGGCTGTTTCTGGCCCTGCCGATGTCCACGCGGCTGAAGATCGCGCGCCGGCTGCGTGCCGACAGCGAGGCTGGCCGGGCTGGCCAGCCGGAAGGCGCCGCGCCGCCCGACTATGGCGATGCCGCCCCCGCTGCCGTCGATGCGCTGCTGGCTTCCAGCGGCGCCCCTACCCTGATCCACGGCCACACGCACCGGCCGGCCCGCCACGCCCACGCACGGGGCGACCGCTGGGTGCTGACCGACTGGGATCTCGATGGCCGCCACCCACGCGCGGCCGTGCTGCAGCTCGATACCGGCGGCTTCACGTTGCTGCCGCAGGTGGACTGACGATGCCGTCCGCCCCGCGATCCGTGCCGCGCCGCACGGCGTGCCAGTCCGTCGCCCAGACGCCTATTTCATCAGCTTGCGCAGTTCGCTCGCGTCGAAGCGGTCGTTCGGGGTGTTCTCGAGATGCTCGCCGAGCCGGTCTAGCGCGGCCAGCACGGCCTCGATGCGGTCATGTTGCTTGGCCGCGTTGTCGATCAGGCTCTTGAGCGCCAGCGATACCGGATCGTCGGCGTTCGGCGTGATGCCGTAGGCCGAGAATTCCTGCTTCGCGCCCTGCTGCTGCGGTGGCGCGTCGGGCATGATGATGCGGGCCGGAATGCCCACGGCGGTGGCGCCCGGCGGCACCGGCTTGAGCACCACGGCATTCGAGCCCACCCGGGCGCCATCGCCCACCACGAATCCGCCCAGCACCTTGGCCCCGGCACTGACCACCACGCCGGCACCCAGCGTCGGATGGCGCTTCTGGCCCTTGTAAAGCGACGTGCCGCCCAGCGTCACCCCCTGGTAGATCGTGCAGTCGTCGCCAATTTCGGCGGTTTCCCCGATCACCACGCCCATCCCGTGATCGATGAATACGCGGCGGCCCAGCCTGACCGCCGGATGGATCTCGATGCCGGTCAGCCAGCGCGACCAGTGCGAGATCCAGCGCCCGAGCCAGTGGAATCCACTGCCCCAGCACGCATGGGCCACGCGGTGAAAAATCACGGCGTGCAGCCCCGGATAGCAGGTCAGGACCTCCAGGCGGCTGCGTGCGGCGGGGTCGCGCCGCATGATGGCATCGATATCTTCCTTCAGGCGAGTGAACATCTTCGTCGTGTCGTGTTGCCGCGCCGATGCGCCGTTCGCACAACGTGCAAACGGTCGCCGGCGCGGTCAGGAGCCGGTCTTGTGCTTCTTGATTGCTTGGGGGACGGCCTGGGCGCGTGCGAGCAGGGAGTGTAAGAGATTTGTGCGCCTGCCGCCGGGCCCTGAGGCCATCAGGGCTTTTCGGGTCGCGACGGCTTCAACATCGCGCCGGCTGACCCACGCACGCGCGAACGCCGCTCCGGCCGAGGGCGGGGCCGATGGCGTTGCTGCGCATGTCGTATGCCGGGATGGAAATCACGGTTCAGCCTTCCTTGTTGCCGTCTGTCTGCGTGCCTTGCCGGCCGGCACCTTCGTCACCGTCGCGCGCCAGCAGCATGCGCTTGGCGATGCCGCGCAGGATGTTGACCTCTTCGCGCTCAAGCCCGGCGCGGGCGAACATTCGCCGCAGACGCGGCATCAGCTTGCGCGGGTTGTCCGGATCGAGAAATCCGATGGCGACCAGCCCCGCCTGGAGATGGCCGAACATCGATTCGACCTGTTCCGCCGTGGCGGGCTCACCAGCATAGCCGATATTCGGCGTGCCGTCCGACGCGTCGGCCTGCGCCGGCTCGGCTTCCAGCAGCGCCAGCCGCATTTCGTAGGCGATCAGCTGCACCGCCTGCGCCAGGTTCAGCGACGCGTACGCGGGGTTGGCGGGAATATGGGTCACGGCCGAACAGCGCAGTACCGCCTCGTTAGGCAATCCGTAACGCTCGTTGCCGAAGACGAAGGCAATGATGCCCCCGCCATCGGCCGCCAGCATCGCCTGGCCCCGTGCGGCGGCGGCGCGCGGCAACAGCCGCGGCGGGCCGAATTCGCGCTGTCGCGCGGTCATCGCCACCGTGAACGCCGTGCCAGCCAGCGCGCTTTCCACATCGTCGACGATGCGGGCGCCGGCCAGCACGTCATCGGCGCCGCTGGCCATCGCCACCGCATCCGGATGCGTCAGCACGCCGGGCTCGCGTGGCGACACCAGCACTAGGCTGCCGGGCTGCCCGCCAAAGCCCATGGTTTTCATCGCCCGCGCCACCGAGCCCACGTTGCCGGGGTGGCTGGTTTCCACCAGCACCACGCGCACGCGCGAGAAGATGCCTGATGCGCCACTTGCAGAGGTCGCTACGGGAATGGGTTCAGCCTGGGAATTCAATGCTTCAGTCATCTGGGATGCCCCTGCCGCGGCGTTTGCCGCCGTCGGCTCGTACAGCGGGCCGGGTTCCTATACAATGGCGCCTTCCAATTGCGGTGCGGCGCCCCACCAGGCGACGCCCCTTGTTCTTCTACAATCCGTTGTGCTGTTCGGCCACTGCCGGGCGGTTCGCGCGCCAACCGCCCATTGCCGGCGGATGCCGCTGCTGCGAATCATGTCCTGCGCGGCCCCTGGAGAGATTCATGCATCCGATGCTCAATATCGCCGTCAAGGCGGCCCGCAAGGCGGGATCCATCATCAACCGCGCGTCGATCGACGTCGATCTGGTCCGCGTTTCGCGCAAACAGCACAACGATTTCGTGACCGAAGTCGACCGCGCGGCCGAAGCCGCCGTCATCGAGATCATCCGCACCGCGTACCCCGAGCACGCCATTCTAGCGGAAGAGTCCGGCCAATCCTGGGCCGAGGGCGACGACCAGCACGAATTCACCTGGGTGATCGATCCGCTGGACGGCACCACCAACTTCATCCACGGCTTTCCGCAATACGCAGTGTCCATCGGCCTGCTGCACAAGGGCGTGCCGTCGCAGGCGGTGGTCTACGACCCCACGCGCGACGAACTGTTCACGGCCAGCAAGGGCGCCGGCGCATTCCTGAACAACCGCCGCATCCGCGTCACGCGCCGCGACAAGCTGGCCGATTGCCTGATCGGCACGGGCTTCCCGTTCCGTGACCTCGAAGGCATGGACGAATACCTTGAAATCTTCGCGCTGATGACGCGCAGCTGCGCGGGCCTGCGTCGCCCGGGCGCCGCCGCGCTGGACCTGGCCTATGTGGCATGCGGCCGCCTGGACGGTTTCTTCGAGCGCGGCCTGAAGCCGTGGGACATGGCCGCGGGCATGCTGCTGATCACCGAGGCCGGCGGCCTGGTGGGCAACTACAACGGCGAATCGCGCCAGATGGAACAAGGCGAGGTGCTGGCCGGCAACCCGAAGGCCTTCGCCCAGATGGTGCGCCTGCTGTCGCCGTTCTCGCTGGATAACGTCAAGCCGTCGCTGAAGCCGATCGGCGAATAAAAAGCCGGCGCAGCACGATAAAGCTGGCCCCTAGCCGGCGGAATCGAGCGAACACGCGGTTGGCAGGTGCTGCGCCGTCACGGCGCCGCTGCCGACCCGGACCGCGCAGTTCCACGTGCCGTCAGCCAACCGGCCCACCGTCAGCCGGGTGCCCCTGAGCGCCGGATGCACGTCACCATCGAGCGTGACGACAATGCTGCCCGATCCGTCCGCATTGAACGCGAACCGGTTGGGCGTGGCGGTCAGCTGCGATGGCACGTAGCCGAGCGACGCGACCGGGTCCGGAAAGGCGTTCTGGCCGTCGTGCAGGCGTTCTTCCACCGGAATCTTGTACGCCGAAGCCTCCCAGAAGGCGCGGCCGATTTCCGACTTCACCACAAAATCCTGATACGTCGGAATGGCGATCGCGGCAAGAATGCCCACGATCGCCACCACGATCATCAGTTCGATCAGCGCGAATCCACGGCGCAGCGATGGCCGCCAGGCCATGCACCCCACCGGGCCCCCTGCCGCGGCCCTCCCCGGCCATTCTCCCGTCGTTGCTTTTGTCATGTTGCGACCCGTCTTGTTGCCGGCCTCTGCGTGCCGGTACGCCTGATCCATCCACGAACCATGCCAGGCCGGTTTCGCTGGCGAAGTGACAGTTTTCGTCGGAAATGTCCGGTTAGCCGCAGTCGCGACTGACAAGTTTGCAGCGCGTTGGCGATGCGGGTGACAAATCTCGTCGTAGGCGACGCATTTTGAGAATCCGGCCCGAGACTTCCGCGCCGGGGCCGCATAGAGTCTCCTTCCATAAACAAATCGCTTGCGCCCCCTTCATCACCGTGTGTATATTTACACACGGATCGCCTGAAGGAGGCACTTTTGCATTCAATGGCCTTGATCCGCCTGCTGGAACGTGAGGGATGGCGCCTGGTGCGCTGCAAGGGTAGTCATCTCACCTACAAGCACCCGTCGCGCGCGCAGATCGTCACCGTGCCGCATCCGAAGAAGGACCTGCCGACCGGCACCGTCCGCAGCATCATGAGGACGGCGCGGCTGGTATGACTGGCGCACAACGCATGGAGAGCAACGACATGGAATTTCCGATTGCCATTCACAAGGACCCCGAAAGCATCTACGGGGTGACGGTGCCCGACGTGGCGGGCTGCTATTCGTCCGGTGACACGGTCGAGGACGCCATCCGCAATGCGCGCGAGGCCATCATCAGCCACTTCGAGGTGCTGCTGTCTCTGGGCGAGGCGGTCACCCTGACGGCCACGCCGATCGCCGAACTGGCCGAGCGGCCCGAATTCGCCGGCGCCATCTGGGCCCTGGCCGACATCGACCTGGCCATGCTCGACAACCGGCCAGAGCGCATCAACATCAGCCTGCCCCGCTTCGTGCTGCACAAGATCGACACCTTCGTCGGTGCCCGCCACGAGACACGCAGCGGCTTTCTGGCGCGCGCCGCGCTGGAAGCCATGGCCAGTGACGCATGAGCCTGCGCAAAGGCCCGGAATTCCCAAGCAAAAATGAGAATCGGGGACGAGGTTCCGAGAGGGGCTGGCGGTAAAATGCCGCTTTGCGCCGCGAGCCCGAACAGGCTGGTGATGCCGGGGGCGCCCCGCGCGTCCGCCCGACAGCCTGCCTGGCCACCCGCAGCAACCGATATACCGGCGGCCCCACCGTGGCGCCGCCCGAGAGGAATGCATGTCCGCTGAAGCCCTTTCCAACCTGTCCACGACTTCGCCCGACGACACGCCGCGCGATGACGACATCCGCGCCGCCGGCGACGCCGTCCTGTCGGCCGAAGCACTGGCCGCCGCCGAAGGCACCACGCCGCGCGGCGGCAAATCCGGCAAGTCGGACAAGGCTGAAAAGCACACGCCAATGATGCTGCAGTACCTGCGCATCAAGGCGGACCATCCGGACACGCTGCTCTTCTACCGGATGGGCGACTTCTATGAACTGTTCCACGATGACGCCGAGAAGGCTGCCCGCCTGCTCGACATCACGCTGACGTCGCGCGGGCAGTCCGGCGGTGTGCCGATCCGCATGGCGGGCATCCCGTTCCACTCGGTCGATCAATATCTGGCGCGCCTGGTCAAACTTGGCGAATCGGTGGCGATCTGCGAGCAGATTGGCGATCCGGCTACGAGCAAGGGGCCGGTCGAGCGCAAGGTGGTACGGATTGTCACGCCGGGCACGCTGACCGACGCGGCGCTGCTGCCCGACAAGACCGACAGCTATCTGATGGCCGTACACCAGCAGACCACGCGCCGCGGCGTCAGCAAGACAGGCCTGGCGTGGCTGAACCTTGCCAGCGGCGAACTGCGCCTGATGGAATGCGATGCCGCCCAGTTGCCGCGCGAACTCGAACGCATCCGCCCGGCCGAACTGCTGTATGCCGACGGCATGGATCTGCCCGTGCTCGAGTGTGCCCGCACCCGCCTGCCCGAATGGCACTTCGACCAGGACGCCGGCACGCGCCGGCTGCGCGAGCAGATTGGCGTGGCCAGCCTGGAGCCATTCGGCTGCACCGGACTGGGCGCCGCCCTGGGTGCGGCGGGCGCGCTGCTGAACTATGCCGCCACCACGCAGGGGCAATCGCTGCGCCACGTGCAGGGCGTCACCGTCGAGCGGGAATCCGAGTTCGTCGGGCTGGATACCGCGACACGGCGCAATCTGGAACTGACCGAAACGCTGCGTGGCGGCGAATCGCCGACGCTGTTCTCGCTGCTCGACACCTGCTCGACGACGATGGGCAGCCGCGCGCTGCGCCACTGGCTGCATCACCCGCTGCGCGACCCGGCGCTGCCGCGTGCACGTCAGCAGGCCATTGGCGTATTGATCGCGCAAGACCCGGAAACCGTGCGCGCCACGCTGCGCCGCCTGTGCGATGTCGAACGGGTCACGGCCAGGCTGGCGCTGCTGTCGGCGCGGCCGCGAGACCTGTCGTCGCTGCGCGACACGCTCGGCGCGCTGCCCAGCGTCCAGGCCAGCGTCAGCGCCGCGCACGAATCGCCGTTGCTGGCGCAGACGATCGACGAACTCGAAGTGCCGGCCGACTGCCTGTCGCTGCTGACACGCGCGGTGGCCGAGGAGCCATCGACAGTGATCCGCGATGGCGGCGTGATCGCGCGCGGCTACGATGCCGAGCTCGATGAACTGCGCGACATTTCCGAAAACTGCGGCCAGTTCCTGATCGAACTGGAAACGCGTGAACGCACACGCACCGGCATCTCGAACCTGCGCGTCGAGTACAACCGCGTGCATGGCTTCTATATCGAAGTGACGAACGGCCAGGCCGACAAGGTGCCGGACGACTATCGCCGCCGCCAGACGCTGAAGAACGCCGAACGCTACATCACGCCGGAACTCAAGGCCTTCGAGGACAAGGCCCTGTCCGCGCAGGACCGCGCCCTGGCACGCGAAAAGCAGCTTTATGAAGCACTGCTGCAGGCGCTGTTGCCGCACATCGGCAGCCTGCAACGCGTGGCGGGCGCCCTGGCGCGGCTCGACGTGCTGACCACGCTGGCCGAACGCGCCCGCACGCTGGACTGGACCCAGCCGGAGCGGGTCAGCGAAAACGTGGTCGATATTGCACAGGGCCGCCACCCGGTGGTGGAGGGGCAACTGGCAGCGGAATCGATCGCGTTCATCGCCAACGACTGCCAGCTCAACGAGGCGCGCAAGCTGCTGCTGATCACCGGCCCCAACATGGGCGGCAAGTCGACATTCATGCGCCAGACGGCCCTGATCGTGCTGCTGGCCTGCGTGGGCGCGTGGGTGCCGGCGCGGCAAGCCAGGATCGGCCCGATCGACCGCATCTTCACGCGGATCGGGGCAGCCGACGACCTCGCCGGCGGACGTTCCACCTTCATGGTGGAAATGACCGAGGCGGCCGGCATCCTTCATCACGCCACACCGTCCAGCCTGGTGCTGATGGACGAAATCGGCCGTGGCACGTCGACCTTCGACGGCCTGGCGCTGGCGTGGGCGATTGCGCGCCACCTGCTGTCGCACAACCGCAGCCACACGCTGTTCGCCACGCACTATTTCGAGCTGACGCAACTGCCGCAGGAATTTCCGCAGGCGGCGAACGTGCATCTGTCCGCCGTGGAGCACGGCGACGGCATCGTCTTCCTGCATGCCGTGCAGGACGGCCCGGCCAGCCAGAGCTACGGCCTGCAGGTCGCACAACTGGCGGGCGTGCCGCAGCCCGTGATTCGCGCCGCGCGCAAGCACCTGGCATGGCTGGAGCAGCAATCGGCCGACGCCACGCCGACGCCGCAGATGGACCTGTTCGCGGCACCGGCCACGCCTCCCGATGACGACGACACCGTGTCCGGTCTGGTCTCTGCATCGGTCGAGCAGGCGGTCGAACAGGCGGTCGCGCGGGAAGCGCTGGCGGCGCTGACCGCCATCGACCCGGACAACCTGTCGCCGCGCGACGCGCTGGAGGCGCTGTACCGGCTCAAGGCCATTGCGGAATCTGCCGCGCAGGCATGAGCGCCGCGCACGGCTCCGGACGCCTGGCCCTGGCAGCGGCCGTCCTGATTGGCTACGTCTGCCTGACGACACCGGGCGCTGCCCTGGCGGCGCGCACCGGTAAGGTATCGCCGCCACCGGCACCTGCCGTGCAGCCCACGCGGATGGCGCTGATCGCCGACGTGCCGCAATGGCCTGCGGCGGAAGCGGATCTGGCGGCACTGTTCACCCAGATGAACGCGCGACAGGTCGCGCTGATCGTGCATGCCGGCGGCATCAAAGGAGACACGGAATCCTGCGGAGACGCGGTGCTCGGCGCGCGACAGCGCGCGCTCGACGACTCTCCTGCGCCATTGCTCTATGTCCCCGGGGAAACTGACTGGGCAGAATGCCAGAAGCCGGTCAACGGCAGATTCGATGCTGTCGAGCGCCTGAACCGGCTACGCGAGCTGTTTTTTCCGATGGATACCACGCTCGGTCGCCGCACGATCCCCGTGGTGCGGCAGTCGGACCAGGCCATGTTCCGCAGCTTTCGCGAGAACGTGCGACTGGTGGAAGGCAACGTGATGGTGGTTGGACTGAACCTGCCCGGGGACAACAATCACTATCGCAGCGAAGGTGGCCGCAACGGCGAGTTCGAAGACCGCCGCGAGGCCAACCGGCAATGGCTGCACCGGGCATTCTCGGTGGCGACCCAGCGCGATCTGCCTGGCGTTCTGGTGGTGGTCCACGCCGACCCGATGTTCGGCAACGGCTGGGAGAAGCGCGGCAAGCCATCGCTGTTCGACGGATTCCTGCGACGTGGCACGCGCGATGGCTACCTTGAATTCAAGAAACAACTACGCGATTTGACCGTGAAGTTTCCGGGCCAGGTACTGCTTGTCCATGCCAGCGACAGTGGCTTCAGCGTCGACAAGCCGTTGCGCGACACAGCCGGCAAGGTCGTCGGAAACTTCACGCGCGTGGCGTTGCCCATCGGCAATCCGTCGCGCTGGGTCGAATTGACCGTCACACCCGGTACGCGATCGGTGTTCCAGGTGGAGGTGCAGGACCGGCCGAAGCCCAACTAGCGCCAACCAGACGACCTGCGGAATTGACCTGCATCATGCATCGGCCAGCGTCCGTGAATCCAAATGAAAAAAGCCGGCAGATGCCGGCTTTTCCCAATTCGCGATGACCTGTCGCGTATCGCTCGACTGGCAGGGATCCGTATCGAGTCAGTGCAGCGTGCGCGGGCTGTCCGCCTCGCCTCCGTCGTCCTCGTCTTCGTCGACGACTTCGATGCCCGAGGCGCCATGCGCATGGCCGTGTTCCACTTCCTCGGTGGTGGCTTCACGCACCTCGGACACTTTCAGCCAGAAGCGCAGCGCCATGCCGGCCAGCGGGTGGTTGCCGTCCAGCACAACCTTGTCTTCGGCAACGTCGGTCACCGTGTAGATGATCGAATCCTCGTCGTCACCGTCCTCGGGCACGCCCTCGAACTGCATGCCGACTTCCAGCGGCTCGGGAAAGCGGTCGCGCGGTTCGACCTTCACCAGTTCGGCATCGTAGTCGCCGAACGCGTCATCGGGTTCCAGCTGGAGCTGGGTCTCGAAACCGGCATCGTGGCCGTCCAGAGCTTCCTCGATCTTGGGGAACGTGCCATCATACCCGCCGTGCAAATAGACCATGGGCTCATCGGATTCCTCGATGAGATTGCCCTGCGCGTCCGACAGCTTGTACACAACGGACACCACCGTGTTCTTAGCGATTTTCAATTCTTGACTCCATGAGCGATTCCGCATTATACGCGCAGGCCCTGCCTGCGGGCCCCATTGATCCCGACGCACCGCTCACGCTGCTCGGGGGCATGACGCCCGCGGCATTCATGCGTGACATCTGGCACCGCAAACCGTTGCTGATTCGACAGGCCGTGCCCGGAATTGTGCCCCCTGTGTCGCGCGAATCGCTTTTTGAACTGGCCGATCGGGACGATGTGGAATCGCGCCTGGTGTCGTACTTTCGCAACCGCTGGAAGCTCGAACACGGCCCGTTCGCCGAAGACAACCTGCCGTCACGCAAGACCGGCAAGTGGACGCTGCTGGTGCAGGGCGTGAACCTCCACGCCCGGGCGGCCGCCGAACTGATGAGCCAGTTCCGCTTCGTGCCCGACGCCCGGCTCGACGACGTCATGATCAGCTACGCCACCGACGGCGGCGGCGTGGGTCCCCACTTCGATTCTTACGACGTCTTCCTGCTGCAAGTATCGGGCCGACGCCGCTGGCGCATTTCGTCACAGACGAAGCTCGATCTGATTCCTGACATGCCGCTGAAAATCCTCTCGGACTTCAGCGCCGAAGAGGAATGGGTGCTGGAACCTGGCGACATGCTCTATCTGCCGCCGCAGTACGCCCATGACGGCATTGCCGAAGGGGAATGCATGACGGCGTCGATCGGGTTCCGCGCCCCCGCCTACCGCGAACTGGCGGGCCACTTCCTGGCATGGCTGTCTGAAACGGTCGAGGGCAACGAAGCGCTGGACGGCCGCTACGCCGACGCTGGCGAGGCCGCCACGGCCACCCCGGCCCAGTTGCCCCCCGGCCTGGCCCGCGCTGTCGCCGACCGGCTGCAGGCGCTGAAATGGGACAAGGGCATGGTGTCCGAATTCCTCGGGTCGTACCTGTCGGAGCCCAAGCAGTCGGTGCAGTTCGAGGAGATCGCGGAGATCAGCCTGAAGCAATATGCGAAGCTGGCCAAGGCGCATGGCGTGGTCCTTGCTCCCGGCTCCATTGCGCTCTACGACCGCACGAACTTCTTCCTGAACGGCGAAGCGTATGAGCCGCCGCCGGCCTTGGCGAAATGGCTGCGGCGCCTGGCAGACATGCGCCAGCTGACGGCCGACGAAATGGCTGCGTGCGCGGCACTTCCCGATCTGATGGACACATTTCACGATTGGGCGATGGAAGGCTGGTTGCAGATCGCGCCGGCACGTGTGTAATTTTGCGTAACAGAATGAACCGGCATATTTCGCCTATACACAAGGCGGGAAAACGCGGATATAATCGCCCGCTGGCTAGTACTGTGGACCACTGCACTGTCGGCACCCGGGAGAGCCTCATATTTGCAGTACAAGAGCGATAATTACCGGTAATTATTCATCGCCTGTTTTCGTTTTATTAAAAGTTAAAGGACGAACAATGAAGAAGTCTCTCCTGATCGCATCCCTGCTGGCTGCTGTTGCTCTGGCCGCTTGCGGCAAGAAGGAAGAAGCCGCTGCACCCGCCGCTGACACCGCCGCTTCGGCTCCCGCCGCTGCTGCTCCGGCTGCTGACGCTTCGGCTCCCGCAGCTGCTGCTCCGGCTGCTGACGCTTCGGCCCCGGCTGCCGACGCTTCGGCTCCGGCTGCTGACGCTTCGGCTCCGGCTGCCAAGCAGTAATCGGATCTTTCCGAAAAACAAAAAGCCGACCTTCGGGTCGGCTTTTTGTTTTGGCGATTATCTGACGCCTCTCTATTAGCAGGATCGGCGCTCGCCGATTATGCCCGCACGGGCTGCCAGCCCAACCCCTCTTCCTGATCGGCGATCAGAATTTCATCAGGCAGTACGCCCAGCACCGTGGCCAGCGCGCCCGCGGCGAGTTCGCGGGTATTGTTCTGCTTGCTCAGGTGCGCCGCCACCACGCGCGACAAGCCTGCGTGGGTCACCTGCGACAGGATGGCGGCCGCGATATCGTTGGCCAGGTGGCCGAAGTCGCCCCCGATTCGCCGCTTCAGCGACCACGGATACACTGAGTTGGCCAGCATGTCGCGGTCATGGTTGCATTCCAGGACCAACGCATGGACGCCTGCGAGCCGGGCGGTGACGTAGGGCGTTTCCATGCCGGCATCGGTCAGCACACCAAGCCGGGCATCGCCATCGGTCAGCACGAACTGCAGCGGCTCGCGCGCATCGTGCGGCACGGTATAGGGATGGATCTGAAGGGCACCCACCGAAAACACGTGATCGGCGCAACATACCCGCACGTCGGCCTGGTCCGCGCCACGCATATGCGAAGTGGCCAGCCAGGTGCCGTGACTCGTATGGACAGGCAGCTTGTGGCGCGCGGCAAACGCGTAGGCAGAGCCTACATGGTCGCCGTGCTCGTGGGTGACCAGCACCGCGTGGAGTTGCGTGGGGGATACACCCAGGCGCTCAAGACGACGCGCCGTTTCCTTGATGCCGAAGCCACAGTCGAGCAGCACACGCGTCACGGACGCGCCCTCGCCGGCCTCGATCAGCAGCGAATTGCCTTCGCTGCCACTTCCCAAAAAAGCAAAGCGCATCATGGATGCGCTCGCCTGGGGAGATGCCCGACGGCGGGCGCCGTCGGGATCGATGGACGACAGACGACCATCAGTGCAGCTGTTCGTCCAGCAGCGACAGGATACGCTTGCTGATCTCGGTGTTTTCCGGCTGGCCGGCATCGTTCTGCACCGTGACCGTCGTGCCCGTGCCATTGCCCTTCAGCGACACGCGATACTTCTTCGCGGTCTTGCCGTCGTTGGGCTTGGTGAACAGCTTGGAGAAGAAGCCGCGATCGTCCACTGCCTGCTTCGGATCCACGTAGCGCACGTAGTACAGGCCTTGCGCGCGGTCGCGATCTTCCACCGTGAAGTTCACGCGATCCAGCGACAGGCCGACCGAGCGCCATGCGCGATCGAACGGCTCCGGCAGTTGCAGTGCCGGCGCGCCATTGACCTGCGCCAGGAACGACTTGGTTTCGGCTGCGCTGGCCGTCGCCGCACCGGTTGCCGCGGCGGCACCGATACCCGTGGCATCGCCCGACGGTGCGGGGGCTGCGGCGGCCGCAGCATTGCCCACCGGCGTCGGGTTCTTGGCCATCTGGTTGGCCTGCTCCTTCTGCACGCCCAGGCGCTGCGCCAGACGCGACAGGAATTCGGCTTCCAGTTCCGGATCGGCCGGACGCGGCGTCCAGACCGTGGTCGACTTGTCGACGCCGGTCAGCTGTTCCTGCGCGCCACGGTGGCTGATGAACACTTCGAGCTGGCCGTTCTGGGCGCGCTCCACACGCGTACGGAACTTGTCGCGCTCGGACGTCGAGTACAGGCCGTCGAACACCTTGCCGATCGTGTTGCGGATGATGTCCTGCGGAATCTTGGCGCGGTTCTCGGCCCAGTCCGTCTCCATGATGCCGGTCTGCGGCGAGTCCTGCGTCAGCAGGAAGCCGTTTTCCTGCCAGAAGCCGCGCAGCGACTCCCACAGCTGGTCGGCACGCATGCCATTGCTGATGACGAGCCAGCGCTGGTTGCCGTCACGCTCCATGCGGATGCCCTGCGAGGACGGCAGCACGTTGGTCGCCGGTTCGGCTTCGCGCGTCTTGGTGGCCTGCTGGTAGTTCGACAGCGTCGACGTACCGGCGGCGTCGGGCACGGTATAGCGGCGGTCGCCTTCGAGCTTGGTCAGGTCCGGCGGAATGTCCAGCGACGCGGTCTTCTTGCCCTGGGACTTGTAGTCGATCTTGTCGGGCTGCATGGCTTCATTGATGCTGCTGCAGCCGGCAATCAGCGTCAGCGCCAGCACGGGCGCAACCACGGCGACACGGCGGATCTGCGTCGCGCCGCGACGGTTAAGCTTCTGTTTCATTGACACGTAATCCTGGTTTCAAGAATCGGCGAATAGCCGAACGTTCAGCCGGCGAATCTCAGCCCAGCAGGCCGGCCGCTGCCAGCGCGCGGCGCACGGTTTCGTGCTGGCCTTCCGCCAGCGGGGTCAACGGCAGGCGGATGCCGCCTGCCATCTTGCCCATCTGCTGGAGCGCCCACTTGACGGGAATCGGATTGGCCTCGACGAACATCGCACGGTTGAGGTCGATCAGTTCCATGTGCAGACGGCGGGCCGTCACCACATCGCCCTTCAGGGCCGCGACGCACATCTCGTGCATCTTGCGCGGCGCCACGTTGGCGGTGACCGAGATATTGCCCTTGCCACCGAGCAGGATCAGCGCCACCGCGGTGGGATCGTCGCCGCTGTAGATGGCGAAGGTATCGGGGGCGTCCTTGATCAGCTGCGCGGCACGGTCGATATTGCCGGTGGCTTCCTTCACGCCAACGATGCCCGGCACCTGCGCCAGGCGTAGGATCGTCTCGTTGTTCATGTCCGCCACGGTACGGCCGGGCACATTGTAGAGCAGCACCGGCAGGTCAACGGCTTCCGCGATGGTGCGGAAATGGCGGTACATGCCTTCCTGCGTCGGCTTGTTGTAGTACGGCACGACCTGCAGCGACGCATCGGCACCCACCTTCTTCGCGAAGGCGGTCAGTTCGATGGCTTCCTTCGTGGAATTGCCGCCGGTCCCGGCGATGATGGGCACACGGCCAGCCGACTGCTGGACTGCCACGCGGATCAGTTCGCAATGCTCCTCGACGTTGACCGTCGGCGACTCGCCCGTGGTGCCCACGATCACGATGCCATCGGTGCCTTCCGCCGCATGCCAGTCGATGAGGGCGCGCAGGGCCGGGTAATCCAGGCTGCCATCCTCATGCATCGGGGTGACGATGGCCACGATGCTGCCGGTAATCTGTGTCATATCTCAGGGAATTCGGGAAATTCGAACAAACGGGATTGTACCGGAACCGTCAGGGCCTCCGGACCCCCTATCAGTGAGGGAAAACGTTAGCGGGCGTAACGTGTGGCGCGCCGGTCTCGCCAACAGCCTGTGCTGGGCCCCCGGCGCCTCACGGCGGCGGCCGCCCGGTTACGCCACAGGTAACGGATAACGCGGCGGCGGCGCCTCCGGCGCCCTGCCGGACGCCTCGTGGACGGCACAAATCCGCTGCACGAAGGCCTCGCGCGGCGCCGCCAGCGTGCCGTCCTCGTAACCCGTCACGCGCAACACGCCGCGGGTCACTTCCAGCAGTTCGCCGGGCCGCAGCAGGAAATCGGGCCGCGACGGCTTGCCGACCGTCTCGTTGCCGGCCGCGAAAGTCTCGTAGATCAGCACGCCGCCCGGCGCCAGCGCGTCCAGCAGATGCGGCCAGAGCGGCCGGTGCAGATAGTTGGTGACCACCACGGCATCGAACCGCCCGGCGTCCGCCAGGGGCCACGCGCCCTGCTCCAGATCGGCCACCCGCCCCTCGATGCCGGCCGGCAGCCCGGCGACGGCCTCGGCATCGCGGTCCACGGCCAGCACCGCAAACCCCTGCCTTGCCAGCCACGCGGCGTGCCGCCCACTGCCGCAGGCCAGGTCAAGGACGCGGCCGCCGGGCCGGATCAGGTGGGCCCATCGGGTCAGCCAGGTGGAAGGCGCGGCAAGCTGGGAGTGCATGGAGCGGAACGGAAAAAGGAGGGAACCGGCAAGCCGGCACGAGAAGGCACCCGGCGCGCGCTACTGCAGCACCATCAGCACCGGGCGCAGCATCAGTTCGACGATCGACAGCAGCACCGTCATCACCGGCTGCATCCAGATCCGCGTGATGACGCCGGCGGCCACCAGCGCCAGCACGATGAAGATGCCGTAGGGCTCGACACGGCCCACCGCCTCGGCCATGCGGCGCGGCAGAAAGGCCGTCAGCACGCGGCCGCCATCGAGCGGCGGGATGGGGAACAGGTTGAACGCGGCCACCACGGTGTTGACCAGCACGCCGGCGCGGGCCATCTGGCTCCAGAACGGCTCCTGGATCTGCGCCAGCGCCAGGCCAACGGCGATCAGCGCCCACAGGAACGCCTGGACGATATTGCTGCCGGGCCCGGCCAGCGCCACCCACATGCCATGCCAGCGCGGGTTGCGCAGGTGGCTGAACACCACCGGCACGGGCTTGGCAAACCCGAACACGAACTGTCCGGCGGTCAGGAAATACAGCAGCAGCGGCACGGCCACGGTGCCGATCGGATCGATATGGCGGATCGGGTTCAGGCTGACGCGCCCGAGCAGCCAGGCGGTGTCGTCGCCGAAATACCTGGCCACGAAGCCATGCGCGGCCTCATGCAGCGTGATGGCGAACAGCACGGGCAGCGCATATACGGCAAAGGTCTGGACGATCGAGGAATCCATGCGAACTATTCTATTGGGCCGCCGGCGCCCAAGGCTGTCCGGCATGTCCGTGGATGTACGGTATGTATCAGAAACGACAGGTCAAATGACAAGGCGGGCAGGATCAGGCGGCGGCCGTCAGTCCGAATCGCTCCACATCGCCCCGCCCGGCACGAACCAGTTCCGGTTCGCCGCTGGTCAGGTCGATCACCGTGGTCGGCTGGGCCGGCGCCGGGCCGCCACAAATCACCAGGTCGATCTGTTTTTCCAGCCGCGCACGGATTTCGGCCGGTTCGTTCATCGGCGCCTCGTCGCCGGGCAGCTGGAGCGTGGCCGAAATCAGCGGCTGCCCGAGCTCGGCCACCAGCGCCAGCGGAATCAGGTGATCGGGCACGCGCACGCCGATGGTCTTGCGCGCCGGGTGCGACAGCCGCCTGGGCACTTCCTTGGTCGCCTCCAGGATGAACACGTACGGACCCGGCGTGGCGCCCTTGATCCAGCGGTACTGGCGGTTATCGACCCGGGCGAAGTTGCCGAGTTCCGACAGGTCGCTGCACATCAGCGTCAGATGGTGCTTTTCGTCGATGCCGCGCAGCCGGCGCAGGCGTTCCACGGCAGACTTGTCGTCGAGCTGGCAGGCCAGCGCGTAGCTGGAATCGGTGGGCAGCGCGATCAGACCGCCCTTCTGCACGATCTGCGCGGCCTGCTTCACCAGCCGCGCCTGCGGGTTGTCGGGATGGATCTCGAAGTACTGGGACATGAGGGGCGCGGCTTTCGGGGGAAGGGGCGGTTTACCAGTCGTACCAGACCGGTGTGACGTCCGACGGCAGCGGCGGCAGCGTGCCGATTTCCACCCGGCCCTCGCCGGGGCCGTGGAAATCCGATCCGCGCGACGCCAGCAGGCCATAGTGGCGCGCCACATCGGCGTAACGGCGGAACTGGTCGGGCGTATGGCTGCCGGTCACTACCTCCACCGCGCGGCCGCCCAGTTGCGTGAATTCGTCGAACAGCGCGTCGTGTTGCAAATCGGTGTAGTTGTAGCGACCCGGGTGCGCCATCACCGCAATGCCGCCGGCGCCGCGAATCCAGCCCACGGCGTCTTTCAAAGACGACCAGCGGTGCGGCACGAAGCCCGGGCGGCCTTCCGACAGGTATTCGCTGAACACATCACCGATGGTCTTGCAGCGGCCCTCATCCACCAGCCAGCGCGCAAAGTGCGTGCGCGAAATGAGGTCGGGATTGCCGACGTGGCGCAGCGCGCCTTCGTAGGCGCCGGGGATGCCGATTTTTGCCAGTGCCTCGCCGATGTCCTGCGCACGGCGCGCACGGCCGTCGCGGGTGCGGGCCAGGCCATCGATCAGGTCCGCGTTGAACGGATCGATCTGCAGGCCGACGATGTGCACGGTCTGCCCGGCCCAGGTGACCGAAATCTCCACGCCAGGCACATAGCGCATGCCCAGCGATTCGGCGGCGGCACGGGCTTCGGCCTGGCCGCCCACCTCGTCGTGGTCGGTCAGCGCCCAGAACGCCACGCCGCCGGCGTGCGCACGTGCGGCCACCTGGGACGGTGACAACATCCCGTCGGACACGGTGGAATGGCAGTGCAGGTCGGCGTTGATGGCATGGGCGTTTTGCATGGGCATATTCTACTCCCGGCAGGCTTTTTTAGCCCTGCCGTCAAAGGTGGTGTGCCCGGATTGCCGTGGCACGCAAGGTATGATGGGGCCTGTCCACACCGCATTTTTCCGCTTCCCGCCATGTCCTCCACGCCCGCCGCCACGCCCCCGGAAACCATCCAGACCGACGTGCTGATCGTCGGCGCCGGCCCCGTGGGCCTGTTCGCGGCGTTCCAGGCCGGCGTGCTCGGGCTCAAGTGCGAGCTGATCGACGTGCTGGACCGCGCCGGCGGCCAATGCACCGAGCTCTATCCAGAAAAGCCGATCTATGACATTCCCGCCGTGCCGGGCTGCCTGGCGCAGGAACTGGTGGACCGCCTGCTCGAACAGTGCGCGCCGTTCGCGTTTCCGATGCACTTCAGCCAGCGTGCGCAGTCGGTCAGCGACACCCACGGCGCCGATGGCCATCCGCGCCTGCTGATCACGACCGATGGCGGCAAGCGATTCGACGTGGCGGCGGTGCTGATCTGCGCGGGTGCCGGGGCGTTCGCCCCGCAGCGCGTGTCGCTGCCCGAGGCCGCCGCGCTGGAAGACCGGCATGTGCACTACGCCGTGCGCGACGTGTCGCGCTTCGCCGGCAAGCGCGTGATCGTGGCCGGCGGCGGCGATTCCGCGCTGGACTGGGCGCTGGCGCTGCGCAAGGTGGCGGCACGCGTCACGCTGCTGCACCGGCGCGAAGGCTTTCGTGCCGCCGATCACACGGTGGGCGCGATGCGCGCCGCCGTTGACGCGGGCGAGATGGATTTTGTGGTCGGCATGCTCGGCAGCCTGCAAACCGACGACGCCGGCGCCCTCACCCACGCCGGCATCAAGACCCGCGATGGCGACCGCACCATCGAGGCCGACGAACTCGTCGCGCTGTACGGGCTGGTGTCCGAACCGGGGCCGATCGCCCAGTGGGATCTGGACATGCACGCCGGCCGCATCCACATCGAGAACACCACCACGTACGAAACCTCGCGCCGCGGCATCTTTGCGGCCGGAGACATCGCCGTTTATCCAAACAAGCAGAAGCTGATCCTGTCGGGCTTCCACGAAGCCGCGCTGGCGCTGCGCAAGGCGTATCACTACGCCATCCCCGACAAGGCGCTGGTGCATATGCACACCAGCAACAACCCGGCGCTGAAGGAAAAGCTGACGCACGCTTGATCCAGCGCGAGTGGCTGGGTGTTTGCTCCCCTGTCCCACGAGTGGGAGAGGGAAGCAAACCAGGGGTAAATTCCCCAACACTTACCCCAAGAAGTCCTCGATCAACCCCGCCACCACCTTCGGCTGGTCGTGGTGCAGCATGTGCCCGGCGTCATCGACCAGCACTTCCCTGAAATCCGGAAAGGCGCGGAACCGCTCCTTGAACTCGTCGATACTCTGCTTGTGGGCGATGTGCTTGAGCGTTGCCGAATCGCGCGCTTCCACGTGCAGCACCGGCGCGGCCACCTTTTCCCAGATCGCCATGATCTCGTCGATGCGGTACAGCGTCGGGTTGGTCATCTTGTGCGCGCCGTCGCCCAGGATCTCCCAGCGGCCCGCTGCATTGCGGCGTGACCAGTGCGCAGCCAGGAAGGCGGCGCGGTCGTCGGGCAGGCGCGGATTGGTCTTCTGCAGCCGTGCAGCCACGGCGGCCTCGCTGTCGTAGGTCTTCAGTTCGGGCGGCGTGCGCAGTTCGTCGAGCCAGCGCGCCAGGCGGGCTGGCGCCTGGTCTGGCCGCGTGCGCGTCAGGCCGAAACCTTCCAGGTCCACCACGCGGCGCACGCGTTCGGGCCGGACGCCGGCGTAGATGCACACCACGTTGGCACCCATGCTGTGACCCACCAGGTCTACCTGCCCCTCGGGCTGGTAATGGTCGAGCAGCGCCTCCAGGTCTGCCACGTAATCGGGGAACCAGTACGAGCGCGTGCCAGGGTACTGCGTCGGGTAATCGGATTCGCCAAAGCCGCGCCAGTCCATGGCGATCACATGCCAGTCGCGCTGGAACGCATCGACCAGGAACTGGAACGACGCTGCCACATCCATCCAGCCATGCAGCATGAACAGCTTGCGCGCGCCGGGTTGTCCCCAGTGGCGGACGTGCGTGCGCAGGCCGCGCAGCGTGATAAATTCGGAACGCGAAGTTTCCGTGATGGTCATGGTGTCTGCCCTGTTGCCCGGGTCTTCCGATGCGCGCGCAGCCCATGGCCACGCGGCGGCCCGGATAAAAATAGAACGATCGTTCGCTTGCCGGATTATAGCCAAACGGCTATCTGAAGCGAGCGGGAACATTGGAGACAATTGCATGACCGCCTTGCCGGCCACGCGCCGTGACGACTATCACGCGCTGCACGAATCGTTCCACTGGGACGTCCCCGCGTTCTTCAACCTGGCCGAAGTCTGCTGCGGCCGCTGGGCGCGCGACCCGGCCACGGCCAGCCGCGTCGCCGTGCATACCGAACACGAGGACGGCCGGCGCGCGTCATACACGTATGCGCATATCCAGGCCGAGGCCAACCGGCTGTCGCGGGCGCTGCGCGCGCTTGGCGTGCAGCGCGGCGACCGCGTGGCCATCGTGATGCCCCAGCGCATCGAGACGGTCATCGCCGGCATGGCCGTATATCAGCTTGGCGCGATTGCCATGCCGCTGTCGATGCTGTTCGGTCCCGAAGCCCTTTCCTACCGGATCGACCACAGCGAAACGCGCGTGGCCATTGCCGACGAAACCTCGATCGACAACCTGCTGGCCGCCCGCCCCGACTGCCCCACGCTGAAGACCATCATCGGCGCCGGCCAGGCCACCGGCCGCGGCGACCTGGACTGGGACGTCCTGCTGGCCGCCCAACTGCCCGATTTCACGGCCGAACAGACCAAGGCCGACGAAGCCGCGGTGCTGATCTACACCAGCGGCACCACGGGGCCGCCCAAGGGCGCGCTGATTCCGCACCGCGCGCTGATCGGCAACCTGACCGGCTTTGTCTGCTCGCAGAACTGGTATCCGCAGGATGACGACGTGTTCTGGAGCCCCGCCGACTGGGCCTGGACCGGCGGACTGTGGGATGCGCTGATGCCGGCGCTGTATTTCGGCCGTCCGATCGTCGGCTACCAGGGGCGTTTTACGGCCGACCGCGCCTTCGAACTGCTGGAACGCTACGGCGTGACCAACACCTTCCTGTTCCCGACCGCGCTCAAGCAGATGATGAAGGCCTGCCCGACGCCATCGGAAAAATACGATCTGAAGCTGCGCGCCATCATGAGCGCCGGCGAGGCCGTGGGCGAGACGGTATTCACATGGTGCCGCGACGCGCTGGGCGTGATCGTCAACGAGATGTTCGGCCAGACCGAGATCAACTACATCGTCGGCAACTGCACGGCGCAATACGACAACAATCGCCTGGGCTGGCCGGCCCGGCCGGGGTCGATGGGCCGCCCCTATCCGGGCCACCGCGTGGCCGTGATCGACGATGAAGGCCGCCCGTGCGCGCCGGGCGAGGATGGCGAGGTGGCCGTCTGCGCCACCGATGTCCACGGCCATCCCGACCCCGTATTCTTCCTGGGCTACTGGAAGAACGAGGCCGCCACGGATGGCAAGTACTCGGAATCGGACGGGCTGCGGTGGTGCCGCACCGGCGACCTGGCGCGCATGGATGCCGAGGGCTATCTCTGGTATCAGGGCCGCGCCGACGACGTATTCAAGTCATCGGGCTATCGGATCGGGCCGAGCGAGATCGAGAACTGCCTGCTCAAGCATCCGGCGGTGTCGAACTGCGCCGTGGTGCCGTCGCCAGACCCCGAGCGCGGGGCCATCGTCAAGGCGTTCATCGTGCTGACGCCCGCCGTGGCACGCTCGTTCGACAACGATGCGGCGCTGGTGGCCGAGCTGCAGCAGCATGTGCGCGGCCAGCTGGCGCCCTATGAATACCCGAAGGCCATCGAATTCATCGACCAGTTGCCGATGACGACGACGGGCAAGATCCAGCGCCGCGTGCTGCGGCTGATGGAGCAGGAACGCGCGCAGCAGCAGGCCGGGAATCGGGCGAACTAGCCGGCCGAGGCCTCCAGCCACGCCAGTTCATCCTCGTCGAACCCCGCCTCGCGCCGGGCGTCGAGGTTGAACGGCCCGCGCAGCTTCGGCGCCTTGTACTGCTCGGCCAGCTGCGCATAGGTGGCCACTGGCTCCAGCCCGCGCTGGGTACAGAGCCAGCGATACCAGTGGTTTCCGATGGCCACGTGGCCCACCTCGTCGCGCAGGATGATGTCGATGATCGCCGCGGCGGCTGCGTCGCCGGCATCGGCCAGTTTGGCCCGCACCGGCGGCGAGGCATCGAGCCCGCGCGCCTCCAGCGTGCGCGGCACCAGCGCCATGCGGGCCAGCACGTCGCCCGCCGTCTTGTCGGTCATCTCCCACAGGCTGTTGTGCGCCGGGAAATCGCCATAGGTGGCACCCAGCGTCTGCAGGTGATCGGCCAGCAATGTGAAGTGATAGGCCTCTTCGTCGGCCACGCGCAGCCAGTCCCGGTAATAATCGGCCGGCATGCCGGAAAAACGCCAGACGGCGTCGAGTGCCAGGTTGATCGCGTTGAATTCGATATGGCACAGCGCGTGGATCATGTTGGCGCGGCCGGCCGTGGTGTGGATCGACCGGCGCCGCTCCACCCGCATCGGCGGCACCAGTTCGGGCCGCGCCGGGCGGCCAGGCACCGCGCCTGGCGCCGCCACAAGGCTTTCATCGGGGTCCACGACGGTATCCCCACCGGCCAGCAGCGCGGCATACAGGGCGCGGGCCGCCGCGGCCTTGGCCCGGGCATCGGTCATGCATAGCACGTCCAGTGCGCGCTGGCGCGCAGAGGCCGGCAGGGCGGCGGCTGCGGGCAAGGGCTCGACAAGTGGCGTGGACGCGATGTCGGCGGGTGCGATCACTGGCATAGGCGTAAAATTCGGGAAGCCGCCATTGTAGAGCCCCTGCCCGCCCGAAGCTTGTCCCCGGGCCGGCCCTTTCGGCGGGCTCTTTTAATCGGCGCGGCCATCCCCAATTACGCACATTCAGCAGGAGACCCCATGGCGCTTTACCAGCTCGGCGATACCGCCCCGAAAATCCACGAAGACGCCTATGTGGCGGCGGAAGCCACCATCATCGGCAACGTGACGCTCAAGGCGCGTGCCAGCGCCTGGCCGGGTGTGGTGATTCGCGGCGACAACGAGCCGATCGTGGTGGGCGAAGACACCAACATCCAGGAAGGCTCGGTGCTGCACACCGATCCGGGCCGTCCGCTGACGCTGGGCGACAAGGTGTCGGTGGGCCATCAGGCCATGCTGCATGGCTGCACCGTGGGTGAAGGCTCGCTGATCGGCATCCAGGCCGTGGTGCTCAATGGCGCCGTGATTGGCAAGGAATGCCTGGTCGGCGCTGGTGCCGTGATCACCGAGAACAAGGTGTTCCCGGACCGCTCGCTGATTCTGGGCGCGCCCGCCAAGGTGGTGCGCGAACTGACCGACGCCGACGTGGCCAACCTCTATCGCAACGCCGAGACGTATGCGAAGCGGCAGGCCGTATACAAGACCGAACTCAAGCGCATCGGCTGACCGCCCCGGACGCAGCCGATACGCCGACTTAACCGCTAGACAGAACCGTGACCGCCTCCTCGAATCCCGATACGCTTCAGAAATTCCTGTTCGATGCCGCGCCCGTGCGTGGCGAACTGGTACGCATCGAATCCACCTGGCAAGAGGTGCTGAACCGCCATGCCTATCCGGAGCCGGTGCGGCGCGTGCTGGGCGAGATGATCGCGGCCGCGGCGCTGCTGTCCGCCAATCTGAAGTTCAATGGCGCGCTGGTCATGCAGGTACACGGCGACGGGCCGGTGCGCATGCTGGTGGTGGAATGCCTGTCCGACCTGTCGCTGCGTGCCACGGCCAAGATTGCCGAGGGCGCCGAGATTGCCGACGACGCCACGCTCAAGCAGCTCGTGAACGTGCATGGCAAGGGCCGCTTCGCCATCACGCTGGACCCCCAGGACAAGCTGCCGGGCCAGCAGGCCTACCAGGGCATCGTGCCGCTGGCCGACGAACATGGCCCGCTGGCGACCATGACCGAGGTGCTCGAACACTACATGCAGGCGTCCGAACAGCTCGATACGCGCCTGTGGCTGGCGTCCAACGACCAGGTGGCGGCTGGCATGCTGCTGCAGAAGCTGCCGTCGTATGGCGGCACGGCCGGCGCGCAGATCGGCGAGACCGGCAGCGCGCTGACCGACGAAGTACAGGGCCAGGATCTGGACACCTGGGATCGTGCCTGCCAGTTGGGCGCCACGCTGAAGGAAGACGAACTGCTGGCCGAAACGCCGGATACCCTGCTGCGCCGCCTGTTCTGGGAAGAACTGCAGAATGCGGGCCTGCGCGTGTTCGAGCCAATGACACCGCACTTCCAGTGCTCGTGTTCGCGCGAAAAAGTGGCGGGCATGCTGCAGACGCTGGGCCGGGAGGAAATCGAAGGGATCATCGCCGAGCGCGGCGAGGTGGAGATCCACTGCGATTTCTGCGGCCAGCGCTATGCGTTCGATCCCGTGGACGCCGCCCAGCTGTTCACCGCGCCGGTGGCCACGGGCGCCGGCGAGGGTGCCAAGCAACAGCATTGAGTTGCCGCTCGCCCCTTTCAGGTAGATCGGGGCGGGAACCCCGGAAGCGCCCGGGAAACCGGGAAACCGGGGAAAACCATCGAGTCCGCCTACCGTGCGGAACCTCACACACGGGTGGTCGGGTCCAATGGCATGCTTGTTCGTCAGCCGTTCGAACGGAGTCCGATATGACAGCGACCATTCGTTCCAGATCGACCCCTGCCCTGGCCTGCCAGGTGGCCAGCGTACTGGCCCTTGCCGGATTGATCGCCGGCTGTGCGGCGCCGGTGCCGCGCAGCCCCGACGGCGTGCCGGCCACGGCACGATTGCCGGACCATGCCATTCCCCCGGCCCCGCTTAGCGACGCCGAGCGCCAGAGGCTGGGGGTGCTGAACCAGCAGATCCTTCAGGAGCAGGCCACGGTAATGGCCAACCAGCAGTCGGCGGCCGCATGGAGCCGCGCGTCGTACTACCCGAATACGAGCGTCAACATGTTCTACAACGGTTGGGGTGGCGGCGGCGGTGGCTGGGGCGCCGGCGTAGGCTTCGGCTTTCCGGGCTACGGCTACGGCGGTTATCCATACGGCGGCTGGTGGTGATGCGGCGTCCGGAAACGATACCGGCCGCATTGCGCGGCCGGCTGTGATACTGGATGACACCTGCTGGACGACGCCCGCTGGGGCTGATGCCTAGTGACCGCCGCGTCCGGCGACGGAATTGGCAGGCGGTGGCAGTGGCGGCGTGGCGCTGACCTTCGGGGCCGGGGCCACGAACTGGACGAACACCTCGTCGTCCTTGACCATGCCGAGTTCATAGCGGGCGCGTTCTTCGATGGCGCCCGTGCCATCCTGCAGGTCCTTCACTTCGCCTTCCAGCTTGGCGTTGCGCAGTTTCAGCGCCTGGTTGTGCGTGACCTGCTCGCCCACCTGGCGATTCAGATCCCATACGCGCAGCCAGCCGCCCTTGCCCAGCCAGAGCGGGTACTGAATGGCCAGCAACAGCACGAACAACAGCAGGGAAATCAGGCGCATCGGAGCAAAAGGCGCAATGGAATAATGGCGTGGTCGGAGGTTTCCGATGGGCACCAATGATCCATCATGCGGCCGCAGATTGCAAAACAAAAGACGCTACAAAGCGCAACAACAGTGCGTGCGGCACCGGATATCGGCACAATCGCCACACCAGATCGCAAAAAACGCCGCCCCGGCGAACCCGGGAGCGGCGTTTTTCGTTGGCTCGCCGGTGGCACGCACCGACGGCAGGCTCGGGGGATCAGCGCAGGTTGTAGAACGCGCTCTTGCCCGGGTACGTGGCGATATCGCCCAGATCTTCCTCGATGCGGATCAGCTGGTTGTACTTGGCGATACGGTCCGAACGCGACAGCGAGCCGGTCTTGATCTGGCCAGCGTTGGTGCCCACGGCGATGTCGGCAATCGTGCTGTCCTCGGTCTCGCCCGAACGGTGCGAGATCACGGCGGTGTAGCCGGCGCGCTTGGCCATTTCGATGGCGGCGAACGTCTCGGTCAGCGTACCGATCTGGTTGATCTTGATCAGGATCGAGTTGCCGATGCCCTTCTCGATGCCTTCCTTCAGGATCTTGGTGTTGGTCACGAACAGGTCATCACCCACCAGTTGCACGCGCTTGCCGAGCTTTTCGGTCAGCGTCTTCCAGCCTTCCCAGTCGCCTTCTGCCATGCCGTCCTCGATCGACACGATCGGGAACTTGTCGCACAGGTTGGCCAGGTAGTCGGCGAATTGCGTCGACGACAGCTTCAGGCCTTCGCCTTCCAGCGCGTAGACGTCTTCGGCCTCGTGGTAGAACTCGCTGGCGGCGCAGTCCAGCGCCAGCAGCACGTCTTCACCCATCTTGTAGCCGGCCTTTTCCACCGCCTGCACGATGGTGTTCAGGCATTCCTCGTTCGACGAGAAGTTCGGTGCGAATCCGCCTTCGTCGCCCACGGCCGTCGACATGCCCTTGTCGGCCAGGATCTTCTTCAGCGCGTGGAACACTTCGGCGCCGCAACGCAGGGCTTCACGGAAGCTGGTCTGCGACACGGGCATGATCATGAATTCCTGGATGTCCAGGCTGTTGTTGGCGTGCGCGCCACCGTTGACGATGTTCATCATCGGCACCGGCATCTGCATCGCGCCCGAACCGCCGAAGTAGCGGTACAGCGGCAGGCCAGCCTCTTCGGCGGCGGCCTTGGCCACGGCCATCGACACGGCCAGCATGGCGTTGGCGCCCAGGCGGCCCTTGTTCTCGGTGCCGTCCAGTTCGATCAGCGTGCGGTCCAGGAACGCCTGCTCGGAAGCGTCCAGGCCCATGATGGCTTCGGAGATCTCGGTGTTGATGTGCTCGACGGCCTTCAGCACGCCCTTGCCCAGGTAGCGCGACTTGTCGCCGTCGCGCAGTTCGATGGCTTCGCGCGAGCCGGTCGATGCACCCGACGGCACGGCGGCACGGCCCATCACGCCGGATTCCAGCAGCACGTCGCACTCGACAGTGGGATTGCCGCGCGAGTCCAGCACCTCGCGACCGATGATATCTACGATTGCACTCATATTTCCTCTCAGGACTGTTGAATCTTCGTGAATCTTCTACGTGCCAGATGACGGGTGGAAGTCTTAGACGCCTTCCACGACGATCATGTTCATCTTTGCCGCATGCTCGCGGGATTGGCGGGCTGCCAGGTATTCCTCGCTGGCGTAGAAGGCCTTGGCGGCCTCGTAGCTCGGGAATTTCAGCACCACCACGCGCGTCGGCGCCCATTGCCCCTCGAGCGGCTCGGTCTTGCCGCCCCGCACCAGCACCTGCGCGCCGTGCGCCTGCATGGCCCGCGTGGAAAGCACCTTGTACTGCTCGTACTGCTGGGGATCCGTCACGTCGACGTACGCGATGATAAGGCCGGCGGCCATACGCTATCTCCGAATCTTTTGTATTGTCTTTCGATACCAGTGCGTCCGGGGCGATTCACGCGCGCACCCGATCTGACGCATCGGAAGCGACACCGCCCGCGACAGGCGCGGGCGGCGGGTACTGCTGGCTGGATCAGGCGCAGGCCGGCCAGCCGAAGTTGTCTTCCAGGAAGCCGGCGCGCTTGACCAGGGTATCCAGGTCCTTCAGCACGGCCAGCAGTTCCTTCATGCGCGACAGCGGCACCGCGTTGGGGCCGTCGGACATGGCCTTGCTCGGGTCCGGATGGGTTTCCATGAACAGGCCCGCCACGCCGGTGGCCACCGCGGCACGCGACAGCACCGGCACGAACTCGCGCTGGCCGCCCGAGCTGGTGCCCTGGCCGCCCGGCAACTGCACCGAGTGGGTGGCGTCGAACACCACCGGGGCACCGGTCTCGCGCATGATCGCCAGCGAGCGCATGTCCGACACCAGGTTGTTGTAGCCGAAGGAAACGCCACGCTCGCAGGCCATGAACACGTCATCGGGCAGACCGGCCTCGCGGGCCGCGTCACGCGCCTTGTCGATCACGTTTTTCATGTCGTGCGGCGCCAGGAACTGGCCCTTCTTGATGTTCACCGGGCGTCCGCTCTGGGCGCACGCACGGATGAAATCGGTCTGGCGGCACAGGAAGGCCGGCGTCTGCAGCACGTCCACCACGGCGGCGACGGGCTTGATCTCGTCGATCTCGTGGATGTCCGTCAGCACGGGCACGCCGATTTCGCGCTTCACCGTGGCCAGGATATCCAGGCCCTTCTCCATGCCCAGACCACGGAACGACTTGCCCGACGACCGGTTGGCCTTGTCGAACGACGACTTGTAGATGAACGGGATGCCCAGTTCGCCGGTGATCTGCTTGAGCTCGCCGGCGGTGTCCAGCGCCATCTGTTCGGACTCGATGACACACGGGCCGGCGATCAGGAAGAACGGCTTGTCGAGGCCGACGTCGAATCCACACAGTTTCATGGCTTGTCTCCTTCGTCGCGGCGCGTCAGGCGCCCTTGCGCTGCTGCGAGGCCAGCGCGGCTTCCACGTAGGCCTTGAACAGCGGATGGCCGTCACGCGGGGTCGACGTGAATTCCGGGTGGAACTGCACGCCCACGAACCACGGGTGCATCGACTCGGGCAGCTCCATCATTTCCGGCAGGTTTTCGGTCGGGGTACGGGCCGAAATCACCATGCCGGCCTTTTCAAGCTGGGGCACGTAGTGATTGTTGACCTCGTAGCGATGGCGGTGACGCTCGTTGACTTCGGCGCCGTAGATCTGCGCGGCCTTGGTACCAGCCTGGATGGGCACCCGCTGCGCGCCCAGGCGCATCGTGCCGCCCAGGTCGGATTCGGCCGAACGCTGTTCCACCTTGCCCTCGCGGTCCACCCATTCGGTGATCAGTGCCACCACCGGGTGCTCGGTCTCGAGATTGAATTCGGTCGAATTGGCGTCCTTCATGCCTGCCACGTCACGGGCGAATTCGATCACGGCCAGCTGCATGCCCAGGCAGATGCCCAGGTAAGGCACCTTGTTCTCGCGGGCATACTGGATCGCGCGGATCTTGCCTTCGGTGCCGCGCTTGCCGAAACCGCCCGGCACCAGGATGGCGTCCAGCGGCTGCAGCACTTCGAGGTGACCCGATTCCAGTTCCTCGGAATCGATGTACTCGATATTGACGCGCGTGGCGGTATGCATGCCGGCGTGGCGCAGGGCCTCGATCAGCGACTTGTACGACTCGGTCAGGTCGACATACTTGCCGACCATGCCGATCTTGATCTCGTGCTGCGGGTTTTCCTGCGCGTTCACCAGCTTCTGCCACATCGACAGGTCGGCCGGCTTCGGGTCCAGGCGCAGTTCCTCGCAGATCAGGCGGTCCAGGCCCTGTTCGTTGAGCATCTGCGGGATCTTGTAGATGCTGTCGGCATCCCACACCGAAATCACGGCGTCCTGCGGGATATTGGCGAACAGCGAGATCTTGGCGCGCTCGTCGTCCGGAATCGGACGGTCGGCACGGCACAGCAGCGCCGTCGGCGAAATGCCGATTTCGCGCAGCTTCTGCACCGAGTGCTGGGTCGGCTTGGTCTTCAGCTCGCCGGCGCTGGCGATGAACGGCACCAGCGTCAGGTGAACGAAGGCGCAGTGGTTGCGGCCCATGCGCAGGCTCATCTGGCGGGCGGCTTCCAGGAACGGCAGCGATTCGATATCGCCCACCGTACCACCGATTTCCACCAGGGCCACATCGGCCTTGCCGTCATGCGACGCGGCCGCGCCGCGCTCCACGAACGCCTGGATTTCGTTGGTGATATGCGGAATCACCTGCACGGTCTTGCCCAGATACTCGCCGCGGCGCTCCTTGCGGATCACCGACTCATAGATCTGGCCAGTCGTGAAGTTGTTCGACTTGCGCATCTTGGCCGACACGAAGCGCTCGTAGTGACCCAGATCGAGGTCAGTTTCGGCGCCATCCTCGGTCACGAACACCTCGCCATGCTGGAAAGGGCTCATCGTGCCGGGGTCGACATTGATGTAGGGATCGAGCTTGAGGAGGGTGACTTTGAGGCCGCGCGACTCGAGAATGGCCGCGAGCGAAGCAGCAGCGATGCCCTTGCCGAGAGAAGAGACGACGCCACCGGTGACGAAGACGAATTTGGTCATAAACCGAGCTTGCCGGGGAAATCGGGATTATACATGAGACCCCGTCCGCCGCCGACCCGGATTTTGTGACAGGGCAGTGTCCGCGATGCGCTGCCCCGCCGCTGCGGCGCATGCGCCGCTCGGTGCCCTGCCCGTCCTCAGTGGCCGCTGTCGCGCATCTGCCCGATCAGCTCTTGAACGGTGGCGGCGGTTTCCAGTGGCCGCTCCATCGGATAGAGATGCCCGCCTTCCATGAAGCGCAGGCGGTCGCCCACGAGCTTGCGCGTGGCGCCCAGTCCCGCCTGCCTGACCTCGCGCGATTTCGTGCCGGCAATGAAGCCCACCGGCACCGGCGCGCCATGGGCCACGCGCCGGCCCAGGCTGGTGGGCAGCGTGCGATAGATGCGGTATTCCACGTCGCGGTCGAAACGCAGGCGGCGTTCCGCGGCCCGGCCGGTCGGCTCGGTGCCATGCTCCGCGTAGTCGCGCAGCACGTCCGGGTCCCAGACCTGGAAATTGCGCTTGGCCTGGAAGTGGGTCCAGACCGATTCGGTATCGGGCCAGTGCGTGCGGCGGTTCTTGGTCACGGCCGCCGGGCCAGGCTTTTCGTCCAGACCCAGGACCTGCGACGCCCGCAGCAGCGACGCCCGCCAGCCGGCGATGATCGGCGAATCGAGCATCACCACGCCGCGCACGCGCTGCGGTGCGCGCAACGCGGCCATCAGCGACAGGAAACCGCCCAGCGAATGCCCGACCAGCCAGACCTTGCGGGTATCGGCGCCCTCGCGACGCGCGCGTTCGATCTCACGTAGCAATTCGTCCACCAGATTGGGCCATTCGCGCGTGACCGGGTACTTCGGATCGTGGCCGTAGCGTTCGACGGCGCGGATCTCGAAGGCATCTTCCAGCGCCCCGAACAGCTTGCGGTACGTGGACACGGGAAATCCGTTGGCGTGGGAGAACAGCAGGATGTCGCGCATGAGACAAGTGCAATGGGAATGTGGCAGTCGCCGCAGAGTGTACTGCGGCGCCCCGCCGTTCGACGCCCGCGCCGGCGCGAATGGGGTAGACGTTTCCCTCTACCGTTCCCGGCGTGCGCGCACGGGCTGGCCCCAGCGGTCTGCCTCGTCGCGCGCCAGCGGAAATTCGGCCGGCTCGGCGGCATCCCACTCGGGATTGGCGATCTCGCCGAACACCTGACGCAGGCGCTGGCCCCAGGTGTCGCGGATCATGCGGAAGTACGCGTTCTTCTCGTCGATGTTGACAAAGCGCGTCACGCGCAGCGAATCGGCCTCGTACACCAGCAGGTCCAGCGGCAGGCCCACCGAGATATTCGACTTGAGCGTCGAATCCATCGAAATCAGCGCGCACTTGGCGGCCTCGCCCAGCGGCAGCGACGGCGACACCACGCGGTCGACGATCGGCTTGCCATACTTGGCCTCGCCAATCTGGAAGTAGCAGTTCTCGGGCGACGCCTCGACGAAATTGCCCGCCGCATAGATATGGAACAGCCGCGTGCGCTCGCCGCGGATCTGGCCGCCGAAGATCATGCTGACGTTGAAGTCGATGCCGGCCTCGCGCAGCGCGTGGGCATCGCGCTTGTGCACGGCGCGCACGGCGTCGCCGACGATCGTCGCGGCCTCGAACATGTCGCGGGCCGTCCACAGCGAACGCTTTTCGTCGCGCGCCTCGGCCAGCAGTTGCCGCACCGACTGGCTGATCGCCAGGTTGCCGGCCGTCATCAGCACCAGCACGCGGTCGCCCGGCTCTTCGAAGACGGTCATCTTGCGCGAGGTGGAAATGGCATCCACCCCGGCATTGGTTCGGGAATCGGACAGGAATACCAGACCGGCATCCAGCCGCATCGCTACGCAGTACGTCATGAACAGGTGTCTTGTTGGGGCGCCGTACCTCTGATGAGGCGGCAAACCTGCATTTTAGCTGCTCGGCAAAACGCTACGCCGTTTGAATGCCGGCGTAGCCCGGGTCAGGCCGCGGGCGTGATGGCGATATCGACGTCGAGCGTTTCGCCGGCGCCACCTTCCAGGATGCCCCGGATTGGTGCAGCGGAGGCGTAGTCGCGCCCCACCGCGAGCCGTACATGGCGGGCATCTGTCACGCAACGGTGCGTCACGTCGATACTGCACCACAGGCCCCGGCCGGCATCGAGGCAGACATCGGCCCAGGCATGGCTGGCCAGCGCCGTGGCGGCCGGATCGTAGAAGTAGCCACTGACATACCGCGCCGGAATGCCAAGCGCACGGCAAGCGGCCACCATCACCTGCGCCTGGTCCTGGCAGACGCCGCTCCCCAGCGCGAAGGCCTGGGCGGCCGACGTACCGACATCCGTGGTATTGGCCTGGTAGCGCACGCGATCGGCAATGCTGCCCGCCAGGGCCAGCAGCGCCGGCACATCGTGGCCGGCCGCCACATAGGGCGCGGCAAATGCCTGAAGGCTGGCCGGCGCCTGTGTAAGCGGCGTAGTCGCCACAAAATACAACGGCGACACGCGCGCCTCGCCCGCGTCCGGCTGATCGACAAAGGCGTGGTGTCCGCCGTGTTCACCCCCCACCCCGCCCTGCACTTCCACCTCGCCGGTGGCGGTGATGGCGATCGTGCGGGCCGGGCCGGCCATGGTGAAGTTGTGGACGATATTGCCGAAACCGTCGCGCGCCTCGGTCAGGTTGCCAGGCGCCGAAAGCTGCCAGCCCTGCACCGATTGCAGCGGCCCCGAGCGCGGTGCAAGGCGCAGTTCGTGCACGCTGCGACGCACCGGTTCGGTGTATTGGTAGAGGGTCTTGTGGTGGATCCTGTATTTCACGATGCGTATCGCGCGCCCGGCACGGCACCCGCCGGTGCTTCACAGGCCCGGCGCGTGATGCACCGGGCACAGGCATGACGATTCAGGCGGCCAGCAGCGGCACGAGGAAGTCCCGGCTGATGCCATTGCCGAGATCGCCGATGCGCTCCAGGAAGCTGGTCAGGTAGGCGTGCAGGCCGACGGCGAAGATGTCGTCGATGCGCGCGTATTTGAGGTCGGCGTGGAGTTTACCAGCCTGGCGCTCGGTCTCCGACGATTGCTGGTTGGCCACCAGCGCCAGGATCGACACCACCTCGTCCATGCTCGACACCAGCGAGCGCGGCATGTCCGGCCGCAGGATCAGCAGTTCGGCCACGCGCTGCGGCGTGATCACGGCCCGGTAGATCTTGCGGTAGACCTCGAAGCCCGACACCGACCGCAGCACGGCCGCCCAGTGGTAGAAGTCGTTCTGCTCGCGGTTCGGATCGCTGTCGTCGCGGCCCGATGCCTGGAACTTGACGTCCAGGATCCGCGCCGTGTTGTCGGCGCGCTCCAGGAACGTGCCCAGCCGCATGAAGTGGAACGCATCGTCCTTGAGCATGGTGCCGAACTGCACGCCGCGCGCCAGGTGCGAGCGGAACTTGACCCATTCGAAGAAACGCGACGGATCGTCGCGCAACTCGCCCTCGGTGATCATGCGCTGCACGTCCAGCCACGTGGTGTTGATGGTTTCCCAGACCTCGGTGGTCAGCGACCCCCGCACCGCCCGCGCGTTCTCGCGCGCCGCGCGCAGGCAGCTCATGATCGACGAAGGGTTGGTCATGTCGCGCACCATGAAGTCGATCACGTCGTCACGGTGCAGCAGGCCGTACTTGTGGTCGTAGGCCTGGGTCAGCTCGGAGATGTCGAGCATCGCCCACCAGCCCTGCTCGGCCACTTCGGCCGATTGCGGCAGCAGCGAGGTCTGGTAGTTGACGTCGAGCATGCGCGCGGTGTTTTCCGCGCGCTCGGTGTAGCGGGCCATCCAGAACAGGTGGTCGGCGGTACGGCTCAGCATGATGGGGTCTCCCGGCGATCAGTCTTGTTCGGCTTCAGCGTTCCAGCACCCAGGTATCCTTGGTGCCCCCGCCCTGCGAGGAATTCACCACCAGCGACCCCTCGCGCAGCGCCACGCGCGTCAGCCCGCCCGGCACCATGCGCACTTCCTTGCCCGACAGCACGAACGGCCGCAGGTCGATATGGCGCGGCGCGATGCCCGATTCCACATAGGTCGGGCAGGTGGACAGCGCCAGCGTCGGCTGGGCGATGTACTGCTCGGGCCGCGCCTTGACCACCTCGCGGAACTGGTCGATCTCGGCCTTCGTCGCGGCCGGGCCCACCAGCATGCCGTACCCCCCGGCACCGTGGGTTTCCTTCACGACCAGCTCGGCCATGTGGTCGAGCACGTATTGCAGGTCATCGGGCCGGCGGCACATGTAGGTGGGCACGTTCGACAGGATGGCCTCTTCGCCCAGGTAGAAGCGGATCATGTCCGGCACATACGGATAGATCGACTTGTCGTCGGCCACGCCGGTGCCGATGGCATTCGAGATCGTCACGTTGCCGGCGCGATAGACCGACAGCAGCCCCGCCGCACCCAGCGCCGAATCGGGCCGGAACACCAGCGGATCGAGGAAGTCGTCGTCCACGCGGCGGTAGATCACGTCGATCCGTTGCGGCCCCTGGGTGGTGCGCATGTAGAGGTGATCGTCCTCGACGAACAGGTCGCTGCCCTCCACCAGTTCCACGCCCATCTGCTGGGCCAGGAACGCGTGCTCGAAATACGCGGAGTTGTACATGCCCGGCGTGAGCACGACCACGGTAGGGTCGGCGATATTCTGCGGCGACACGCTGCGCAGCATGTCCAGCAGCAGGTCGGGATAGTGGGCCACCGGCGCCACGCGGTTGCGGGCGAACAGGTCGGGGAACAACCGCATCATCATCTTGCGGTTTTCCAGCATGTACGACACGCCCGACGGCACGCGCAGGTTGTCTTCCAGCACGTAGAACTCGCCCTGCCCCGCGCGCACCACGTCGATGCCGGCCACATGGGCATAGATGTCGCGCGGCACGTCGATGCCGAGCATCTCGGGCCGGTACTGGGCGTTGTTATAGATCTGGTCGGGTGGAATCACGCCGGCACGGATGATGTCCTGGCCGTGGTAGATGTCATGGATGAAGCGGTTCAGCGCCGCCACCCGCTGGCGCAGGCCGCGTTCCAGCGTCGCCCATTCGCTGGCCGGGAACACGCGCGGGATCACGTCGAACGGAATGGTCCGCTCGGTGCCGCTGTTGGACTCGTCCTTGTCGCCATAGACGGCGAAGGTAATGCCCACGCGCCGGAAGATCAGATCCGCCTCCGCGCGCTTGTTGTCCATGGTGGACACGGACTGCCGGCCGAGCCAGTCCGCAAAACTTCGGTAGTGAGTCCGGACCGCCCCTGGCGGCAATACCTGTCCGGCCTCGACGGCCGTTACCGTGCCGTCCTCTCGCCCTTCCAGCATCTCGTCGAAAAACCGCGCCGCCATGATGGCCGCTCCTTCGTGGAAATGGGCGCCTGCCGCGGTCCGTGCCGCCTGACTGCTCTTCGGCCCTGCTGCACGGCAATACCGCCGGCCACCCGTTTATCGATGCCTCGTCGAGTCGACGCTTCCAGCATATCCGCACCGGTAAATCCCGCAAGGGGTTGCATGCCCAAGACATGCGCCGGTACGCAAAACGGTTTAGCAAGATGCTTGCCAGCCACGCCTGGCCGGCCTTGGTGCAGGGATCAGTGCGCGGTCTTTGCCTGCCCGGCGCAAGAGACCGATTCCGGCGGGCATTTGGCCAGGATGTCCTCCACCAGGACTTCGGGCGCCCGGCGGATATCAAGCACCAGCGCGTCCCGAGGCTCTTCCAGGGTGTCGAACTGGCTTTGCAGCAGTGCCGGGTTGAAGAAATGGTCGGCGCGGGCCGACAGGCGGCCGCCGATCGTCGAGGCGTCGCCTTTCATGAACACGAAGGTCACGCCGCCGTCGGGCGGGGTCAGGCGGTCGCGGTACGTCTGGCGCAGCGCCGAGCAGGTAAAGACATGGGTGCGGCCTTCGGCGCGGGCGGCATCGATGGCCGCGCGCATGGCAGCCAGCCAGGGCCAGCGGTCTTCGTCGGTGAGCGGCACGCCGGCGTGCATCTTGGCCTTGTTGGCCTCGCTGTGAAAGGTGTCGGCATCATGGAAGCCACAGTGCAGCCGCTCTGCAAGCAGCTGGCCCACGGTGGTCTTGCCGCTGCCGGAAACGCCCATCAGGATATAGATCATGTCTGCTCCATCGAACATGGTGTCGGGTGGTATTGCCACCCTTGTCGGTAGCCGCCGGGCACGCGTCGGCGTGGCCCGGCAGTGCCCCGGGCGCCAGCGCCGCGGGGATAACGGAATGTCTGAAAGATTGGCTGTTGCGGGTCGGTGCCTGGCCGGACGTCCGCCTATTGTGCGACGGCGGACGCGGTTTTGACAGCCGCACCGGCCGTGGCCGACGACGGGGCATCGGCCTCGGACAGGTCGAGCGCGCTGCCACCCTCCTCGGCAATGCGCGCATGGCGCCGGAACAGCCCGAACAGGCCACGGCCCATGCTGAAATTCGCGAAATCGTCGGCCGGCGCCGGCACCGGCGTGCGCGCGGCAAATTCGGCCTGCACGCGGGCGTCGCCCACCAGTTCGAGCGTACCGGCCACGGCGTCGACACGAATGACGTCGCCGTCACGTACCCGCGCCAGCGGGCCGCCCGCAAGTGCCTCAGGGCCGACATGGATCACGGCCGGCACCTTGCCCGAGGCCCCCGACATGCGGCCATCGGTGACCAGCGCCACCTTGTGGCCGGCGTCCTGCAGCGCGCCCAGCGCCGGGGTCAGCCGGTGCAGTTCGGGCATGCCGTTGGCATTCGGGCCCTGGAAGCGCACCACCGCGACCACATCGCGATTGAGTTCGTCGGCCTCGAACGCCGCCTGCAGTGCCTCCTGCGAATCGAACACGCGCGCCGGGGCCTGCACGATGCGATGCGCGTCGGCCACGGCCGAGACCTTGATCACGCCACGCCCGAGGTTGCCCGCCATCAGCCGCAGGCCGCCTTCGGCCGAGAACGGCGCCGATGCCGGGGCCAGCACGGCGGTATCGCCGCTGGTGGCCGGCCCGTCGCGCCAGCGCAGCGCGCCCTCGGTCATGACCGGCTCTTCGGTGTAGCGTGCCAGGCCACGGCCCACCACGGTATTCACATCTTCGTGCAGCAGCCCGGCTTCCAGCAGTTGGCCGATCACGTAGGCCACGCCGCCCGCCGCGTGGAAGTGGTTCACATCGGCCGAGCCGTTCGGATAGACGCGCGCCAGCAGCGGCGTGACGGCCGACAGGCGGTCGAAGTCGTTCCAGTCGATCACGATGCCGGCTGCGCGCGCCATGGCCACCAGGTGGATCGTGTGGTTGGTCGAACCGCCCGTGGCCAGCAGGCCAACCATGGCGTTGACCACGGCCCGCTCGTCGACGATCTGCGCCAGTGGCGTATATTCGCGGCCCCGCGCGATCAGCGCCAGCGCGCGCTGGGCCGCCGCCGTGGTCAGCGCATCGCGCAGGCCGCTGTCCGGATGCACGAACGCCGCGCCCGGCATGTGCAGGCCCATGATTTCCATCAGGAACTGGTTGCTGTTGGCCGTGCCGTAGAACGTGCAGGTGCCGGCGCCATGGTAGGCCGCACATTCGGCTTCGAGCAGCGCGTCGCGCCCGACCTGTCCGGTGGCATAGAGCTGGCGCACGCGCGCCTTTTCCTTGTTCGACAGCCCGGAGGCCATCGGGCCGGCCGGCACGAACACCACCGGCAAATGGCCGAACTGCAGCGCGCCCATCAGCAGGCCAGGCACGATCTTGTCGCAGACGCCCAGCATCAGCGCGGCGTCGAACGTATTGTGCGACAGCGCCACGGCGGTGCTCATGGCGATGGCATCGCGAGAGAACAGCGACAACTCCATGCCTGCATTGCCCTGCGTGATGCCGTCGCACATCGCCGGCACGCCGCCCGCCACCTGCGCCACGGCGCCCACGGCCCGCGCGGCTTCGCGAATGACGGCCGGATAGCGTTCGTAGGGCTGGTGCGCCGACAGCATGTCGTTGTAAGCGGTGACAATACCCAGGTTCGGCGCATGTTCGACGCGCAGCTTGAGCTTGTCGTCGGCCGGCAGTGCCGCGTAACCATGGGCCAGGTTGGCGCACGACATGCCGCGCAGCGGCCCCAGGTCTCGCTGGGCGCGCTCGCAACGCGCCAGGTAGGCGGCGCGGCTGGCGCGGCTGCGTTCGACGATGCGGTCGGTGACGGCCGAAACTTCGGCGCGGACGTGGCCCTTGGCGGCTTGGGTCATGGCGGAATGGATCCTCGTGGGGCGATCCGGACAACCGCGCGACAGGTCTGACATGTCGCCGCAGGCCACCGGATCTGTAGATTTTCTACATTATAGCCACGGCCGACACCTCGCCGGAAGCCTTGCCACCGCGTGGAAATGGCGTTACGCGCGCAAATCCGGGTAAATCCTAGGATGAAAACCGGGCGCCAGGGGCTGCGAATCCGACAGTCGAATGTGTAGAATCTCTACATACCAAAAGACGCGACCACCCAAGGCCCGCCGTCACGACTCCCACGCACCGTTTCCCGCACGACCTTCACCATGCGCGACAGAATCCTTGCCGTCTACGACACGCTACGCCCGTCCGAACGCCGGCTGGCCGACTATGTGGCCCGCCACGGCGCCAGCGTCATCCGGCTGACCATGCCGGAACTGGCTGAACGTGCCGGCGTTTCGCAGCCGACCATCGCGCGCTTTTGCGCCGCGCTCGGCTACGACGGCTTCAAGGAGTTCAAGCTCCAGTTCGCCCAGAACGTGGGCGGCGGCACGCCGTTCGTGCATCAGGACGTGGAGGCCAACGACCGGCCCGCCGACATCGCCGGCAAGGTGTTCGACCGCACCATCGCCACGCTGATGTCCGTGCGCAATGCACTGTCCGCCGACCAGATCGAGCACGCCATCCGCCTGCTGGCCAGCGCGCGGCGCATCGAGTTCTACGGCTGCGGCAATTCGGGCATCGTCGCGCTCGACATCCAGCACAAGTTCTTCCGCCTGGGCATCCCCACCACGGCCTATTCCGATTCGCACGTGTTCAGCATGTCCGCCGCGCTGCTGCGGCCGGGCGACGTGGCCGTACTGGTGTCGAACAGCGGCCGCACCTGGGACATGCTGGCCGCCGCCACGCTGGCGCGCGGCAGCGGCGCCGGCGTCCTGGCGCTGACCCACAGCGGGTCTCCGCTGGCCAAGCTGGCCGACGTCTGCGTGTTCTCCGACGTCGAAGAGGACAGCGAGGTCTACACGCCGATGACGTCGCGCATCTGCCATCTGGTGCTGGGCGATGTGCTGGCCGCCGGCGTGGCACTGGAGCGCGCGGAGTCGGTGGCGGGCGGACTGCAGCGCGCCAAGGCCCATCTTCGCGAGCGTCGCATTGCCGGCGCGGAGCCGGCCGCAGCCAAGCCCGGTGCAAGCGCCAGCGGAAGTGCGAGCGCGAGCCCGAAGACCAGCACGCAGCCTCGCCGCGCTTCCACGGCCAGATCCGCCAAGGCGCCGGCGCGGGCCAACTGACACGCATCAACGCGGCGCGGGCGGCCCATCGCGCCAGTAGCGGCGATATCGCTGCCGATACGGCACGACCTCAAGCGCGTCGCCCGACGTCAAGATTGATACGGCACCAGTCTCGTCCGTGCGATAGCGGGCGACACCGGCCCGCTCGTAGCGCCGCCAGACATCTTCGCGCGGATGGCGGTAGCGGTTCGCAAACCCAAGCTGGAAAATCGCCAATTCCGGCTGGACGGCGCGCAGGAACGCCACATGCGATGACGTGCCACTGCCGTGATGCGGCACCAGCAGCACGTCGGCACGCAAATGGTCCGGCGGCAGGCGCTCGACCAACGCCAGTTCCTCTCGCACACCGATGTCGCCGGTCAGCAGCACGCTGCGCCGCGCCGTGGCCACACGCAGCACACAACTGCGCGCATTGCTCTGGAGCCTGCCGGCGGCCAGTTCCTCCGCCGTTGGATGGACGATGTCGAACCGCACCCCGTCCCATTGCCAGCCGTCGCCGCTCGCGCAAGGCTGCCAGTCGGCACCTTCGGCTCCCGCCATCAGCCGATGCCCGGGCGGTGCCGCCGTCAGGCGAGATCGGACAGGCACCGCCTGCATGACATCGCGCACGCCCCCGGCATGGTCGGCATCTTCGTGGCTGACCATCAGCGCGTCCAGCCGGCGCACCCCCGATGCGCGCAGGAACGGCACGACGACCTGTCCTCCGGCACTGGTGCCCGACACGTAGGCGGGCCCGGCGTCATACAGCAGCGCATGTCGGCGCGTTTCCACCAGCACCGCCGTGCCCTGCCCGACATCGAGCGCCGTTACGCGCATCTCGCCTTCGGCCACGGCTACGCGCCCGGCCATCAGCATCGGCACCATCAGGCCCGCGCCAACCCAGCGTGGAACCGGCCGCGCGATCTGCGGGCAGCCCTTGCGAGACCGCAGCATTTGCGGCCACACGGGCCGTCGCGGCACCAGCAACAGCCAGACCCCGCCGACGGCCAGCGCCGTGCGCCACCAGCCCGGATGCGCGGCCTCCCAGACCGCCCATGCCGGCGCGGCCAGCCACCCCAGACCGCTCACCAGCCACGCCAGCGCAGTGTGCGCCACGGCCAGCAACGGCGCGGCGAACGCGCCCGGCAGCACGGCCCCGGCCAGCGCCAGCGGCGTCACGAGCAGGCTTACCACCGGAATCGCCACCGCATTGGCCACACAGGACACCAGAGACACCTGACCAAACAGCAACAGCGTCAGCGGCACGAGCCCGATGGTCACGGCCCACTGCGTACGCGCGGCATTGACGATGCCGGCCCGCAGCCGGGCCATGCGTCCGCCGGCGCCCTTCTCCGCCGGCGTGGGCCGGCTGTCTTCCGGACCGTCGCGCGCATGGAGAAAAATCACCGCCACCGCACCGAAGGACAGCCAGAATCCCGGTGACATGACCGCCCAGGGGTCAATCGCCACCGCCATGCCGGCGGCCCATGCCAGCACCACCGACAGTGGCGTCGCCCGGCCGCTCCACAACGCCAGGGCAGCCACGACGAGCATCGCCACGGTGCGCAACGCCGGAATCTGCATGCCGGCAATCAGGCCGTAGCCGAGCGCGGCCAGCACGGTCACGGCCAGCGCCGCCTGCTGCGCCGGCCACACCAGCGGCAACGGACGGCGCAGCCGCCGCCCCAGCCCGAACGAATGCCGCCACAGCATGCGCGCCAGGGCGCCCGCCGCGCCAGCAATCATGGTGATATGCAGGCCCGAGATACTGACCAGATGCGAAATGCCGGTGCGCCGGAAGATGTCCCAGTCCGCCTGCGCAATGCCGCGCTGGTCGCCAATCACCAGCGCGATCAGCACGGCACCGTAGCGGGCGTCGGGCGGCAAGGCGGCACGCAGGCGATCGCGCAGGCCGGCGCGCCACATCGCGACGCGCACGGGCCACGGCACCGGCCCATCAGCGCCCAGCGCGGCGGCGCCGCGCACGTAGCCCGTGGCATGCACGCCTTCCCCCAGCAACCAGTACGCATAATCGAAGCCGTGCGGATTCGCCAGCCCGCGCGGACGGCGCAGGCGTACGGTCAGGCGGTACCGTCGGCCCGGCCGTAGCGCATCGATCGGCGGCGATGCGTCGCGCGCAGCGGCGTCGCCGGACGCCTCGTCGCGCCACGTCAGCAGCAGCCGCGCCGGCAGCGACTGCCGCGCCGGGCCGTCCGGCCAGTGCTCGACGCGGAACAGGAAACGTGTGCCATGCGGTACGGCATCGGGCAGCCCCGCAACGATGCCTTCCACCACCAGGTCCTTGCCCGCCATCTCCGATGGCAGCCAGCGTGCGATGCGCACGTCCGCGCGCCATGCGGACCAGCCCACGCCGATCAGCAGCGCCAGCGCGGCGCCCAGTGCCAGACGCCCCTGCGGCGCCCATCGGCCACGCCAGCGTGCCAAGGCCCATGCCGCACCGGCCAGTCCCATGGCAACCCCACCACCGGCCAGCCATTCGGCGCGGCCCGGCAGCATGCCCTGCTGTTGCAGCAGCCAGCCCCCCAACACAAACGCCAGCAACAGCAAGCGCATGAAGCCCCCGGATCGATGTCACGAAGGGGGCTTTGTACCGTGCAAAGGCAGGGGAAAACGTGTCCGAATGATGCGCCGGTGTGTCAAAACGTTAAATCTGCATCGCACCGGGCGGTGTGGCGCCAGAAATGGCGAAACAGCGATGACTATCGCGGCGCCATGAGGTCCGCGAACGCGCCCAGGCGGGGCAATGCGGCGACCGCATTGCGCCACATGATGTGCGCCAGCTCGCGCTCCGGCATGCCGCGTAATTCGGCCATGACGCGTGCCACGCCGGCCACCTCGCCGGGCGTGTTGCGTGCCTTGTGCTGTTCGCCGAACTGGTCGTCGGACAGCCATGCCGGGGCGATATCGGGCGCATCGGTTTCCAGCACGATGGCCTCGATGGGCAGCTCCGTGGCCAGGCGCCGGATCTGCCTGGCGCGCGAGAACGTCACGTTGCCGCCGAATCCAAGTTTCATGCCGTGCTCGACATAGCGGCGCGCCTGCTCGTGGCTGCCGTTGAAGGCATGCGCGATGCCCTGCCGCACGCCCGCGCGGCGCAGGCCGGCATAGACCTGATCCTGCGACTTGCGCACGTGCAGCAGCACCGGCAGGTCGAATTCGCGGGCGATCTTCAGCTGTTCGGTGTAAAGCCAGGTCTGGTGCTGGGCGTCCAGACCCGGCACGAAGAAATCGAGCCCGATCTCGCCGATGGCGACCAGGCGTGGATCATCGATCGATGCCGCCACCTGTTGGCGCAGCGCGTCGAGGTCGGCCTGCCCGGCGCCCGGCGTGCACAGCGGATGGATGCCCAGCGCGTAGACGCAGCGCGATCCCTCGCCGGCCAGCGCACGCACGGCGTCGAAGTTCGACACCGACACGGCCGGCAGCACGATGCCCGAGATGCCGGCCGCCAGCGCCGCTTCGATCACGTGCTCGCGGTCGGCGTCGAACTCGCGGGCGTCCAGATGACAATGGGTGTCGATCCACATAAGGCGGCGCGGGTCAGCGTTCCTGGTGCAGGTGCCCGTCGCGCAGCCTGAACACGCGGTCGCAACGGCCGGCCAGGTCCATGTCGTGCGTCACGATCACGAAGCTCGTGCCCAGCGTGCGCGACAGGTCGAGCATCAGGTCATAGACGCCCCCGGCGGTGTGATCGTCCAGGTTGCCGGTGGGCTCGTCGGCCAGCACGCAGGCCGGCTGCCCCACCAGCGCCCGCGCAATGGCCACGCGCTGGCGCTCGCCTCCCGACAGCTCGCCGGGACGGTGTTTCGAGCGGCCGCCCAGGCCCACGCGCTCCAGCACGGCCTGGGCCGCCTCGCGCGCCTGGCGCTCGGTCTGGCCGCGGATGCGCATCGGCATCGCCACGTTATCCAGTGCCGTGAACTCGGGCAGCAGGTGGTGGAACTGGTAGACAAAGCCCAGCGAGCGGTTGCGCACGATGTTGCGTTCCTTCTCGCGCAGCGACGTGAACGGCTTGCCCAGAAGCGCCACGCGGCCGGCGTCGGGGTTGTCGAGCCCGCCCAGCACATGCAGCAGCGTCGACTTGCCCGACCCCGATGCCCCCACGATGGCCACCTTCTCGCCGGCATTGACGCGCACGTCCACGCCGCGCAGCACCTCCACATCGAGCCCGCCCTGCTGGAACCGCTTCGTCAGCCCCTCGGCCACCAGCACCGGCGAGCCGCCGGTCTGGATCGACGCGGCAGGCACGGCCGCCACGTCCGGAATCAGCGTCGTGTCACTCATAGCGCAGTGCCTCCGCGGGATTCACGCGGGCAGCGCGCCAGCTGGGGTAGAGCGTGGCCAGCGTGGCCAGCACGAAGGAAATGATGCCGATGGTGGCGATGTCGTTCACGCGGGGGTCCGAAGGCAATTCGCTGATGAAATAGATGTCCTTGGGCAGGAACTGCACGTGCAGCACGCGTTCGATGAACGGCACGATCACGTCGATATTGGTTGCGATCAGCGTGCCGCCCAGCACGCCGAGCACCGTGCCGATGAAGCCGATGGCCACGCCCTGCACGATGAAGATCTTCATGATCGAACGCGGCTGGGCCCCCATCGTGCGCAGGATGGCGATGTCGGCCTGCTTGTCGGTCACGGTCATGACCAGCGTGGACACCAGGTTGAAGGCCGCCACGGCGATGATCAGCGTCAGGATGATGAACATCATGCGCTTTTCGGTCTGCACGGCGGCAAACCAGTTGCGGTTCTGGCGCGACCAGTCCCGCAGATACAGATCGCCGGACATGGTGGTGGACAACGCCTGCGCCACCTGCGGGGCGCGCTGCATGTCCTGCAGCTTGAGCCGCACGCCGGTCGGCCCGTTCTGGCGGAACAGCAGTTCGGCGTCTTCCATGTTGACCAGCGCCAGCGCGCTGTCGAATTCATAGTGACCCGACGAGAACACGCCCACCACGGTGAACTGCTTCAGGCGTGGCAGGATGCCCGCCGGCGTGATGGTGCCCTGCGGCGCCACCAGCGTGACCTTGTCGCCCACGCGCACGCCCAGGGCGTTGGCCAGTTCGCTGCCCAGCGCGATATCGAAGCCGCCCGGCACCAGCGCGTTCATGCTGCCGGCCCGGAACTGGCTGCCGATGTCGGATACCTTCGGTTCCTGGCTCGGGTCCACGCCGCGCAGCAGCACGCCGCGCACGGCGTCGTCGCGCGTGAGCATGGCCTGCGCCGCCACATAGGGCGCGGCGCCGATCACTTCCTGGTTGCGCTCGGCCTCGGCGGCGGTCTTCTGCCAGTCCTGCAGCGGCCCCGCCCCGATCACCTCGATGTGCGACAGCACCGACAGCATGCGGTCGCGCACCTCCTTCTGGAAACCGTTCATGACCGACAGCACGACGATCAGGGCGGCCACGCCCAGCGCGATGCCCAGCATCGAGATCATCGAGATGAACGAAATGAACGTGTTGCGGCTGGCGCGCTTGCTTGCGCGGGTGTACCGCCAGCCGATCTGCCACTCGTAAGGAAAGTTCAAGAGGAATCCTGTTGTTCTGGAACGCGTCGGCGCCAATTTTGCCACCCCGGGGTGACGGAAGACTGGCGCCGGCCAGCCGGAAGTTTACAATCTCGGCAACCATGATGACGCACCTGACCCTGATTGTGCCTTTTTCCGTCCCGCCTGGCGCCGGCGACGACGCCACGGACGATGTCGTCCCCGGCGCGCTGCTGCGCCAGTTGGAGTTGCCCGCGCTCGGAAAGTTGCTGACGCGCGCCACCCCGGGACCCCGGGAAACACACGACGACCCCTACCTGCGCACCCTGCCCCAGGAACGCTGGCTAGCCGGCCGCGCCGGCCTGGATACCGTCCAGGTGCCGACTGCGCCCTTTATGCGCCTGGCCGACCGCGCCGCCGCCGGCCTGCCCGCCGATGCCAGCCCTGACGCCGACACGGGCTGGGCCTGCCTGCAGCCGGTGCATATCCATGCCGCTCGCGATCATCTGGTGCTGATGCACCCTGACCAGCTCGACATCCGCGCCGACGAGGCCGACGCGCTGCGCGCGGCCATCGCCGAACTGCTCGATGAAACCGGCATCCGGCTGGAGGCGCCGCAGCCCGCCCGCTGGTACGTGCCGGACGGCATCTTCGGCGAACTGACGGCGACCACGCCGGTGCGCGCCACCGGCCGCAATATCGATATCTGGATGCAGGCCGGCCCGCGCGCGCGCGAATGGCGCCGGCTGCAGAACGAGATCCAGATGACGTGGCACGGCCATCCGGTCAACGATGCCCGCGAGACCACGGGCCGCCTGCCGGTCAATTCGGTCTGGCTGCATGGCGGCGGCAAGGCGGGCACCGCCCGCAAGCTGGCCGACACGGTACTGACCGGCGACCCGTTCATGGCCGGCCTGGCGCTGGCCGCCGGCAGCCGGGTTGGCCCGCCGCCGGCCCGTTTTGCCGAGGTGGCGAACGCGGAAGGCAGCGTCATGTGCCTGCTGGACAGCGCCACCGAAGCCCATATTGCATCCGACTGGGGCCTGTGGCTCGAACGGATGCATGCGCTGGACGCCGAGTGGTTCCAGCCCGTGCTCGATGCGCTGACCGCCGGTCAGATCCAGGCCGTCACGATGGTGCTGGGCGGCGAGAACCACTTTGCCGAATTCACGGTCACGCGGGCCGACCTGCGCAAGTTCTGGCGCGGCCTGGGCGCGCGCGGCGACTGGCGCGCACTGCTGTCGAACCTGGCCATGGCCGCCTAGCCGCCTGGCCGCCCGAACGCCACCGGAACGAAGATCATGACCCGGATTGCCATCCGCTCCTATTCCGACGACCACGCCAGCGTCCTGGCCGCCGCCGGCCTGCACCCCACGCTGGCGCGCATCCTGTCCGCGCGCGGCGTGCTGGACCCGGCCGAACTGGCCACCGAACTGCCCGGACTCGTGCCCCCTTCCGCCATGAAGGGCATCGACCACGCCGCCGCTTACCTGGCCGACGCCATCGCCGCCCAGCGCAAGCTGCTGATCGTGGCCGACTACGACTGCGACGGCGCGACGGCCTGCGCGGTGGGCGTGCGCGGGCTGCGCATGCTGGGCGCGCGCGTGGACTACATCGTGCCGAACCGTTTCGAGTACGGCTATGGCCTGACGCCCGAGATCGTCGAACTGGCCGCGCAGCAGCGGCCAGACGTGATCGTGACGGTCGACAACGGCATCGCCAGCGTCGATGGCGTGGCGGCCGCCAACGCGCGCGGCATCGACGTGGTGGTGACCGATCACCACCTGCCCGGCGCCGTGCTGCCCGACGCTGCCGTGATCGTGAATCCGAACCAGCCCGGCTGCGAATTCCCGAGCAAGAACCTGGCAGGCGTGGGCGTGATGTTCTACGTGCTGCTGGCGCTGCGCGCCGAACTGCGCCAGCGCGGGGTCTATACCAAGGACACCCAGCCGCCGCTGCAGACGCTGCTGGACCTCGTGGCGCTGGGCACCGTGGCCGACGTGGTGAAGCTCGACGCCAACAACCGCATCCTGGTGGCGCAAGGCCTGAAGCGCATGCGCATGGGCCGGATGCATGCCGGCGTGGCTGCCCTGTTCCGCGCCGCCGGCCGCGAAGCCCAGCGCGCCAATACGTTCGACCTGGGCTTCGGGCTGGGGCCGCGCCTGAATGCGGCGGGCCGCCTGGCCGACATGTCGCTGGGCATCGAGTGCCTGCTGACCGACGACGCCAACCGCGCCTGGGAAATCGCCCAGGAACTGGACGGCATGAACCGCGAGCGCCGCGATATCGAGGCCGGCATGCAGCAGGAGGCGCTGCAGATCCTGGAGCAGCCGCTGGCCGGGCTCGATCCGGCGTCACGCTACACGGTGAGCGTGTTCCACGAGACCTGGCACCAGGGCGTGATCGGCATTGTCGCGTCGCGGCTCAAGGAAAAATTCCACCGCCCGACCATCACCTTCGCGCCGGGCGACGAGGAGCACATCAAGGGTTCTGGCCGGTCGATCCCTGGCTTTCACCTGCGCGATGCGCTGGATCTGGTGTCCAAGCGCCATCCCGGCCTGCTGGTGAAGTTCGGCGGCCACGCCATGGCGGCCGGCCTGACCGTGCGCGCGAAGGATTTCGACACCTTCGTGGCGGCCTTCGAGGACGTCGGCCGCGAATGGCTCAACGAAGAGCAGCTGGCCCGGGTGATCGAGACCGACGGCGATATCGACGACGGCTGCTTCAGCCCCGAATTCGTGACCCTGCTCGAAGGCCAAGTGTGGGGCCAGGGGTTTCCGCCGCCCACGTTCTCGGGCGAATTCGAGGTACTGCGCCAGACCGTGCTGAAGGGCAAGCACCTCAAGCTGCAACTGGGGCGCGGCAGCCAGCGTTTCGACGCGATCTGGTTCAACCACGCCGACGCGCTGGACGGCGCCAGCGCACTGGTGGCCTACCGGCTCGACAACAACACCTTCAATGGCGTGACACGCGTGCAGCTGGTGGTGGAGCACGCCCAGTAGGCCGGGGCGACAGTCATCCGGCCCGTCCGAAGGCGGCGGGCCCCGGCCGTTATCCGCGCGGCGGCAGGTAGAGGGCCGGATTCACCGGCTTGCCGTTGCCGCGCACCTCGAAATGCAGTTCGTTGTCGCGGCTCATGGTGCCGATTTCCTGCCCGGCCGAAATCCGGTCGTTTTCCTTGACCAGGGGGCGGTCGAGATTGCCGTACACGGTCAGCCAGTCGTCGTTGTGCTTGATGATGACCAGCTGGCCATAACCGCGCAGCGTACCCACATGGATCGCCCAGCCCGGCGCCGCGGCGCGCACCTTGCCGCCAGCGGGCACTTCGATACGCAAGCCTTTTTCCGCCGGCGGCGCGAAGCTGCCGGCCACGCGCCCATCGGCAGGCCATTGCAGACGGATGGTGCTGGCGGGCGGCTTCGACGGCGTGGTGTCGGGGGCGGCGGCGCGCTGGCCGGAAGTGGCGGCGGGCTTGTCGGTGGCCTTGGCGGCCGAGATCCCGGCACCGGCCGGCGGCTTGACGCGAATCAGCTGGCCCACTTCGATCTGGCTAGAGTCCGAAATGTTGCTCCAGCGCGCCAGATCGGCCACCGAGCGGTTGTGGCGCCGGGCGATCGAATACAGCGTGTCGCCGCGCTCGACGCGGTAATAGCCCTCGGGCGCCGGCTCGCTGGGCGTGGTGCCGCAGGCGGCAAGCATGGCGGCCAGCGAGATCGCGGCCAGGCGCCCAAGTGTGCGCCGGCGCGCACCTTGCGGGCGCGGCACGTCGTGATGGACTGCGTGGATTCCTGTCATGCGTACGGGGAAACTCCTGATCGTGGCCGCTATTGTCGCCGAAGTTGGAACGGAACCTTGCGGCGATAAGCGGGGAAAGTCACGCAATAGACCGTTCGCCATGCGAACGGTTCAGCCGGGCGTAGGGCAGGCACCCAGTCCCGGCTGCAAATCCGGCTCGCACGCCGGCCGGTTTCGCGGCGCCGATCCGCTATAATTCCACGTTTTGCACGCGCAGAATTACCAGGAATATCAATGGAAGCAGAACGCCTCAACGCCATCTCCGGTGCCATCTCCGATCTCCGTTCGCGAACGGAAGATCTACGGGGGTATCTTTGACTACGATGTCAAGGAAAACCGCCTAGACGAAGTCAACGGACTTCTGGAAGACCCGGACGTCTGGAACAACCCCAAGCGTGCCCAGGACCTGGGCAAGGAAAAGAAGGCGCTCGAAGCCGTCGTGCAGACGCTGGGCAAGCTCACCGCCGACCTTACCGGCGCGGAGGAGCTGTTCGAGCTCGCGCGCGAGGAAGGTGACGACGAGACGCTGGAATCGATCGACGCCGACGTGCAGGGATTCGAGGCGATCGTCGCCGACATGGAATTCCGCCGCATGTTCTCAGGCGAGATGGACCAGGCCAACGCCTTTATCGACATCCAGGCCGGCGCCGGCGGTACCGAGGCGTGCGACTGGGCATCGATGCTGCTGCGCCAGTACCTGAAGTACTGCGAGCGCAAGGGTTTCAAGGCCGAGGTGCTGGAAGAGTCCGAGGGCGACGTGGCCGGCATCAAGAGCGCCACGATCAAGATCGAGGGCGAATACGCGTTCGGCTACCTGCGCACCGAGACCGGCGTGCACCGCCTGGTGCGCAAGTCGCCGTTCGATTCGTCGGGCGGCCGCCACACGTCGTTCTCGTCGGTGTTCGTCTACCCCGAGGTGGACGATTCGTTCGAGGTGGAAGTCAACCCGGCCGACCTGCGCGTGGATACCTATCGCGCATCGGGCGCCGGCGGCCAGCACATCAACAAGACCGATTCGGCCGTGCGGATCACGCACATCCCGACCGGCATCGTCGTGCAGTGCCAGAACGACCGTTCGCAGCACCGCAACCGCGCCGAAGCCATGTCGATGCTCAAGTCGCGCCTGTACGAGCATGAAATGCGCAAGCGCCAGGCCGAGGCCGACAAGCTCGAAGCCGGCAAGACCGATGTGGGCTGGGGCCACCAGATCCGCTCGTACGTGCTGGACCAGAGCCGCATCAAGGACCTGCGCACCAACGTTGAAATGTCCAACACGCAGAAGGTGCTCGACGGCGACCTCGCCCCGTTCAGCGCGGCCCGCGTGAACCTGGGCGTGTAACACCGGCAAGACTGCCACCGCAGCCGTGCCGCCATGCCCGCCCCGTGCCGGCATGGCGGCACGGCAAATACCAAGAGTCTCCATCCCGAAGTCGCCGTTTCATCGAACAAGGTCCACGTCATGACCACCGGAACGCCCCGCTCCACCCATCTCTACATCGTCACCGGCGCCTCGCGCGGCCTGGGCGCATCGCTCGTGCGTGCGCTGCTCAAGCCGGGCAACCGCATCATCGGCGTGGCGCGCAGCCGCAACACCGACCTCGAACGCGAAGCCTCGGCCAGCGGCGTGCCGGTGGCGTGGCACCTGCAGGACCTGTCGCAGCCCGGCCCGTCGGCCGGCTGGCTGTCCAGCGTGCTGGAAGCGGTCGACGATGCGCCGGCCAGCGTGACGCTGATCCTGAACGCGGGGGTGGTGGCGCCCATCGGCCCGATCACCGAACTGCACGAAAACTCGCTGGTGCCGCATCTGCAGACCAACCTGGTCACGCCGATGACGATGACCGGCGCGTTCATCGACGCCACCGCGCGCTTCGACTGCCCGCGCAAGGTGCTGGCCATCTCGTCGGGCGCCGCGCGCAACCCGGTGCCGGGCTGGAGCGCCTACTGCGCCGGCAAGGCGGGCCTGGACATGTTCATCCGCTCGGTCAATGCCGAGTACGCGGGCCTGGCCGACGATCGCGCGGTACGCGCCGTGGCGCTGGCGCCGGGCGTGGTGGACACGGGCATGCAGGAAACCATCCGCGGCGCCGATTTTGCCCAGGTGCAGCGTTTCCGCGACCTGAAGGCGAATGACCAGCTGGCGTCGCCCGACGATGTCGCGCAACGCATCGCCGCCTATCTGGAACGCGCCGACTTCGGCAAGACCGAACTCGACGACATCCGCAACTATTGAACTGAACCATCGCGCAAGGCCCCGTGGCCTGCACGACCGAAGCTGACACCATGACCGAACCGACCCGCACGCCTGCCGCCGCACCCGCCGACGCGCCTGCCGTAGACGAGAACAAGATCATTGCCGAACGGCGCGAGAAGCTGCAGGCCCTGCGCGAGCAAGGCGTGGCCTTCCCGAACGATTTCCGCCCGACGCACCAGGCCGGCGCGCTGCACGCGCAGTATGGCGAGACCGACCAGGCCGCGCTGGAAGCCAGCCCCGTGGAAGTGTCGATCGCCGGTCGCATGATGCTCAAGCGCGTGATGGGCAAGGCCAGCTTTGCCACCGTGCAGGACGGCAGCGGCCAGATCCAGTTCTACATCACGCGCGACAAGGTGGGCGAGGACGTCTACGCGGCGTTCAAGCACTGGGACCTGGGCGACATCATCAGCGCGCGCGGCGAGCTGTTCCGCACCAACAAGGGCGAGCTGTCGGTGCAGGTGCGCGAACTGCGCCTGCTGTCAAAGAGCCTGCGCCCGCTGCCGGACAAGTTCCACGGCCTGGCCGACCAGGAAATGAAGTACCGCCAGCGATATGTGGACCTGATCGTCTCGCCGGAAACGCGCGACACGTTCCGCGCCCGCACCAAGGCGATGTCGTCGCTGCGTCGCCATATGTCCGATGCCGGCTTCATGGAAGTCGAAACGCCGATGCTGCACCCGATTCCGGGCGGCGCGGCAGCCAAGCCGTTCATCACGCACCACAACGCGCTGGACATGCAGATGTTCATGCGCATCGCACCCGAGCTGTACCTGAAGCGCCTGATCGTGGGCGGCTTCGAGCGCGTGTTCGAGATCAACCGCAACTTCCGTAACGAAGGGGTGAGCCCGCGCCACAACCCCGAGTTCACGATGATGGAGTTCTACGCGGCCTACACGGACTACCGCTGGCTGATGGACTTCACCGAGAACCTGATCCGCCAGGCCGCCATCGACGCCAGCGGCAGCGCCGTGCTGAACTACCAGGGCCGCGAGCTGGACCTGTCCAAGCCGTTCCATCGCCTGACGATCTGCCAGGCGATCCAGAAATACGCCCCGGAATATACCGATGCCCAACTGGCCGACGCCGACTTCCTGCGTGCCGAGCTGAAGGGCAAATTCAAGATCAACACCAGCGCGCCGCAGTTCCTGAACGCCGGCGTGGGCACGCTGCAACTGGTGCTGTTCGAGGAAACGGCGGAGTCGCAGCTGTGGGAGCCGACCTACATCGTCGACTACCCGGTGGAAGTGTCGCCGCTGGCGCGCGCCTCGGACACGCAGCCGGGCATCACCGAGCGGTTCGAGCTGTTCATCACGGGGCGCGAGATCGCCAACGGCTTCTCGGAACTGAACGATCCGGAAGACCAGGCCGACCGCTTCCGCAAGCAGGTCGAACAGAAGGACGCCGGCGACGAGGAAGCCATGTACTTCGACGCCGACTACATCCGCGCGCTCGAATACGGCATGCCCCCGACCGGCGGCTGCGGCATTGGCATCGACCGCCTGGTCATGCTGCTGACCGACAGCCCGAACATCCGCGACGTGATCCTGTTCCCGCACCTGCGGCGCGAAGACTGATCGGCAGGCGCAGCCAGCCTGCGCCATGTCTGGTTCCCCACGCCTGCCTGGGCGTGGGGCGCTCCCAACACCTCCCGACTTGCCGGCTGTTACAGACGCCCGCGCACCTTCCCCCTACCCTCGCCGTAACCTTTTGATTTTCCGGCAGATTTGTGGCTACAGATCCTTACAAAATCAAACGGAAACAGAATCGTAATTCGGCCAGACTTTAGGTATCCACCCCTTCAGGGTGACTTGGAGAACAAGAAATGTCTGGTCGGGAAACCCTCCCCGCCCTGCCGTCGCAACGCCGCCTGAACCCGCTCGTGGGCGCGGCCGCCGTCGCACTTGTGGTGGCCAGCCTCACGGTGGTCGCAGCCGTAACGGGCGTGCTGCCGATTACCAAGGCCACACAGGCGCCGGCCGAGGCTTCGTACAGTTCGTACAGCAGCGCATCCGGGGGCTCGTACAGCGGCAATCAAACCGGCACCCAGCCCGTCATGAACGAGCCGCCGCCGCTCACGAGCCAGCCGGCACCGGGATCGACGACGCGGCCACCCGCCTATGACGCTCGCCAGGCTCAGAACAACATGGCGCCGCCGCCGGCCCAGCCGATGCAGCAGGCCCAGGCTGAAGAAAAGCCGGCCGCCCGGCCCAGCCATACGGCCGGTCATGTGACAGGCGTGCAGGTCGTGGAAGCCGAAAAGCCGACCAGCGGCCTGGGCGCCGTTGGCGGTGCCGTCGTGGGCGGCCTGCTCGGTAACCAGATCGGCTCGGGCAATGGCCGGATCCTTGGCACCGTGGCCGGCGCGGCTGCGGGCGGCTTCGGCGGTAACTACGCCGAGAAGAAGCTGAACACCAACAAGTCGTACCGCGTCAGCGTGAAGATGGACGACGGCTCGCGCCGTACGTTCACGTACCAGAATCCTCCGGGAGTCGAAGTGGGCCAGCGCGTGCATCTGGAGCGCGGCGTGCTTGTGACTGGCTGACGCCCGTCGGATTCGGTGCCGCCCAGGCGAGCCCGATCCCGACACAAACAAAAAAGCACGGCGTGACAGCCGTGCTTTTTTGCTTCATTTGCCTTGGATCAACCGGACTTATTCCGCTTCCTCGATCCACGCTTGCTGGATGGCCTCCAGGATCTTCTCGCCCGAGCGTTCCGGCAGATCGCTGAAACCGTCCAGTTCCAGCACCCACTGGCGCAATTGGGTAAAGCGCACCGTTACCGGGTCGACGTCAGGAAACTTGTCGTACAGCGCGGCGGCGATATCGTAGGTATCTGTCCATTTCATGGGAAAACTCCTCGCGCGGGCCTTAGTGGCCTTCCTTGGCGTGATTGATCGTGTACTTCGGGATTTCGACGGTCAGATCCGTGTCCGCGACGATGGCCTGGCACGACAGGCGCGAATTGGGCTCCAGGCCCCACGCCTTGTCCAGCAGGTCTTCCTCTTTTTCCTCGGCATCTTCCAGCGAGTTGAAACCTTCGCGCACCACCACGTGGCACGTGGTGCAGGCGCACGACTTCTCGCAGGCGTGCTCGATGTTGATACCGTTGTTCAGCAGCGCGTCGCAGATGCTGGTGCCGGTGCCGGCCTCGAAGACGGCGCCCTCGGGACACAATTCGACGTGGGGCAAAACGATGATCTGTGGCATGTGATTCCTGTTTTCTCTCTCTAGGCAGGTGAGCGGCGTGTGACTCAGCCGAGCTCCTGCACCTTCTTTCCGGCCAGCGCGCTCTTGATCGAGCGGTCCATGCGGCGGGCGGCAAATTCGTCGGTGCCGTGCGACAGCTGCTCGACGGCCGCCTTGATCGCGTGGTGGTTGTCACCGCGCGCGATATCGGTCACACGGGCCATCAGCGCATCCACGGCCGCGCGTTCGTCGGCCGACAGCAGGTCGCCATCGACTTCCAGCGCACGCGCGGTGGCCTCCACCAGCCTCGCGGCCTCGACGCGTTCCTCGGCCAGCGCGCGGCTCTTCATGTCGTGCTCGGCCTCGCGGAAGCTCTCCTGCAGCATGCGCGCGATATCGTCGTCGGCCAGCCCGTACGACGGCTTGACCGATACCGACGCTTCCACGCCCGAATTGGTCTCGCGTGCCGACACCGACAGCAGCCCGTCCGCATCGACCTGATAGGTCACGCGGATGCGCGCCGCGCCCGCCACCATCGGCGGAATGCCGCGCAGCTCGAAACGCGCCAGCGACCGGCAGTCGCTGGCCAGCTCGCGCTCGCCCTGCAGCACGTGAATGGCCATGGCGGTCTGGCCATCCTTGAAGGTGGTGAATTCCTGCGCACGCGCGACCGGAATCGTGCTGTTGCGCGGGATGATCTTCTCGACCAGGCCGCCCATCGTCTCCACGCCCAGCGACAGCGGGATCACGTCGAGCAGCAGCCAGTCCTCGCCCGGCGCATGGTTGCCGGCCAGCAGGTTGGCCTGCATGGCGGCGCCCAGCGCCACCACCTTGTCCGGGTCCAGGTTGGTCAGCGGCTGCTGGCCAAAATAATCGCCCACGGCCTTGCGGATGGCCGGCATGCGTGTGGCACCGCCCACCAGCACTACACCCTTGACATCTTCGGGCGTCACGCCGGCATCGCGCAGCGCCTTGCGCACCGGGGCCAGCGTCTTCTGCACCAGGTTGGCGGTGATGGCGATGAACGTTTGCGCGTCCAGCGGCAGATGCACGATCTCGCCGGTGGTCAGCACGGCGTCGATCACGGTGCTGTCGCTGGCGGACAGGGCTTCCTTGGCGGCACGGGCGCGCATCATCAGCAGGCGCGTGTCCTCGGCCGACAGCGGCTGCAGGCCGGCCTGCTCGACCACCCAGCACAGCAGGCGCTGGTCGAAGTCGTCGCCGCCCAGCGCCGAATCGCCGCCGGTGGACATCACCTCGAACACACCCTTGGTCAGCTTGAGCACCGAGATATCGAACGTGCCGCCGCCCAGGTCGTACACGGCGTAGATGCCTTCGGCGGCATTGTCCAGGCCGTAGGCAATGGCGGCTGCGGTCGGCTCGTTGAGCAGGCGCATCACCTCCAGGCCCGCCAGTTGCGCGGCATCCTTGGTGGCCTGGCGTTGCGCGTCGTCAAAGTATGCGGGCACCGTGATCACGGCACCCACCAGTTCGTCGCCCAGCGAATCCTCGGCACGCTGGCGCAGCGTGGCCAGGATCTCGGCCGACACTTCCACCGGGCTCTTGATGCCGGCCGCGGTCTTCAGCTGCACCATGCCCGGCGCATCGACAAAGTCGTACGGGCTGTGCTCGATATTGGCCACGTCACGCAGGCCACGGCCCATGAACCGCTTCACGGAAACGATCGTGTTCTTGGGGTCGCGCACGGCCTCGTCCTGGGCCTTGAAGCCGATATGCGCGTTGCCGTTGGGCAGGTAGCGCACCACCGACGGCAGCAGCGAGCGGCCATCGTCGTCGGGCAGGACTTCGGGAATGCTGTTGCGCACGGCGGCCACCAGCGAATTGGTGGTGCCAAGGTCGATGCCAACGGCCAGCCGGCGCTGGTGAGGCGCGGGCGACATGCCGGGTTCGGAAATCTGGAGCAGTGCCATGAGAATCTTCTAATCTTCGAGCCGATCGATCGCCTCGCTGGCGTCGTGTTCGATCTTCTCGATAAACATCAGCTGGCGCGCGGCGGCGCCGGCGGCTTCGTTGTCACCGGCATCGAGCAGCGCGCCGAGTGCCGCGTGGCGCTCGCGCTTTTCCTGGCGCAGGTCGCGCAACAGGCTGTCGAGCTGGTCCACGTCGCGCGCCTGCGTCGCGTCCTGCAGCGCCTCGCGCCATTCCATCTGCTGCATCAGGAATGCCGGCGCCATTGCCGTATTGCTTTCGGCCTGGATGTCCACGCCGCGCAGATGCAGCAGGTAGATGGCCCGCTTGAGCGGCTGGCGCAGCGTGCGGTATGCCTCGTTGGCATGCGCGGCCCACTGCATGGCCACGCGCCGCTCGGCATCGCCGGCATTGGCAAAGCGGTCAGGGTGCGCCTGCGACTGGACGGTGCGATAGGCCGCGTCCAGCGCGGCTTCGTCCACTTCGTATTGGGCAGGCAGCCCGAACAGCGAGAAAAAATCGTCTTTCAAAGCGCGTCTTTCCAAAACATTCACAACAAAAAGGAGCGGTCATGCCGCCCCTTGTCGTGTCGCCGCCCTCGCATCGGTTGCCGATCCGGGTGCGGCACGGGTGATCAGACCCGGAACGACTCGCCGCAGCCGCACTCGTCCTTGACGTTCGGGTTGTTGAACTTGAAGCCTTCGTTCAACCCCTCGCGTGCGAAGTCCAGTTCGGTACCGTCGATGTACGGCAGGCTCTTCGGATCGACGATCACCTTGATGCCGCGCGTCTCGAACACCTGGTCTTCCGGCTGCAGTTCGTCCACGTACTCCAGCTTGTACGCCAGGCCCGAGCAGCCGGTGGTCTTCACGCCCACGCGCAGGCCCAAGCCCTTGCCGCGGCGTTCCAGGTAGCGGGAAACGTGTTTCGCCGCCTTTTCGGTCATCGTGATCATCTTTGCCTTGCTGTCGAAACGCCGCGCGCGATACCGCACCGCACGCGGCCATACCAACCCGTCTGAAGCGGACCGCGCCGCTCAGGCAGCCTTCTGCTCGGCGCCGCCGTGCTTCTTCTTGTAATCCTCGACGGCCGCCTTGATGGCGTCTTCGGCCAGGATCGAGCAGTGGATCTTCACCGGCGGCAGCGCCAGTTCCTCGGCGATCTGGGTGTTCTTGATCTCCAGCGCCTGATCCACGGTCTTGCCCTTGACCCATTCGGTCACCAGCGACGACGACGCGATGGCCGAGCCGCAGCCGTAGGTCTTGAACTTGGCGTCTTCGATCACGCCCGCCTCGTTCACCTTGATCTGCAGCTTCATCACGTCGCCGCAGGCCGGGGCGCCGACCATGCCGGTGCCCACCGCGTCGTCGTTCTTGTCGAACGAACCGACGTTGCGCGGATTTTCATAGTGGTCGAGAACCTGGTTGCTGTAAGACATTTTGGTTACCTCTGACGAATCTTTATGGGGTTCTTGTTGTTGCCGTGGACCGCAATCAGTGCGCAGCCCACTGGATCGAATTCAGGTCGACGCCGTCCTTGAACATCTCCCACAGCGGCGACAGGTCGCGCAGCTTGCCGATCTTGTTCCTGAGCAGCTCGACGGTGTAGTCGATCTCGGCTTCGGTCGTAAAACGGCCAACCGTGAAGCGGATCGAGCTATGCGCCAGCTCGTCGTTGCGGCCCAGGGCGCGCAGCACGTACGACGGCTCCAGCGACGCCGACGTGCAGGCCGAACCCGACGACACGGCCACGTCCTTGATGGCCATGATCAGCGATTCGCCTTCGACGAAGTTGAAGCTGACATTCAGGTTGTGCGGCACCCGGTGTTCCATCGAACCGTTCAGGTACACCTCTTCCATCGACGACAGGCCATTCCACAGGCGGTCACGCAACATGCGGATGCGCTCGTTCTCGGTGGCCATTTCCTCGCGGGCCAGGCGGAACGCCTCGCCCATGCCGACGATCTGGTGCGTGGCCAGCGTGCCCGAACGCATGCCGCGCTCATGGCCGCCACCGTGCATCTGCGCCTCGATGCGCACGCGCGGCTTGCGGCGCACGTACAGCGCGCCGATGCCCTTCGGGCCGTAGGTCTTGTGGGCCGAGAACGACATCAGGTCGCACTTGAGCGTGGACAGGTCGATCGCAACCTTGCCGGTGGCCTGCGCGGCATCGCAGTGGAAAATGATGCCCTTCTCGCGGCAGATCTCGCCGATCTGCTCGACGTCCTGGATCACGCCGATCTCGTTGTTCACGAGCATCACCGACACCACGATCGTGTCCGGGCGGATCGCCTGCTTGAACACGTCCATGTCGATCAGGCCATCGTCCTTGACGTCGAGGTACGTCACCTCGAAGCCCTGGCGCTCCAGTTCGCGCGTGGTGTCCAGCACGGCCTTGTGCTCGGTCTTCACGGTGATGATGTGGCGGCCCTTGCCCGAGTAGAAATTGGCCGCGCCCTTGATGGCGAGGTTATCCGACTCGGTCGCACCCGACGTCCACACGATCTCGCGCGGATCGGCACCCACCAGCGCAGCCACCTGCTCGCGCGCCTCTTCCACCGCGCGCTCGGCATCCCAGCCGTACGCGTGGCTGCGCGACGCCGGATTGCCGAACTGCTCGCGCAGATAGGGAATCATCTTGTCCGCCACGCGCGGGTCCACCGGCGTGGTGGCCGAGTAATCCATGTAGATCGGGAAATGTGGGGTGGTGCTCATCTTATGACTGCCTTATAGGGATCACTAATCGCGTACTGCCTACCGATAGTTTAATGCAGGTGCCGCAACCTTGCTCAGGACTGCGCGAGGCTGAACACCGAGTTGACCACGCGGGCGCGCGCCGGCTTTTCCTGCTTCTCGGCCTTGCTGCGCGACACGGTGACGGGCTGCTGCGCGGCGTCTTCGCGCATGTCGTGCAGCACGGCAGGCTGCCGGGCACGTTGCTGGTCAACGAGATTCTTCAGCGATACGGAGTCCAGGTACTCGACCATCTTCTGGTTCAGCGTGGCCCACAGCTCATGGGTCATGCAGCGCCCGGATCCGTCATCTCCGTTACACTTGCCCTTCCCACCGCACTGGGTGGCATCGAGCGGCTCGTCCACGGCGATGATGATGTCTGCCACCGTCACGTCCTCGGCCTTGCGCGCGAGGCTGTAACCACCGCCCGGACCGCGTACGCTCTCGACGATCTCGTGACGGCGCAGCTTGCCAAACAGCTGCTCCAGGTACGACAGCGAGATCTTCTGGCGCTGACTGATGCCTGCCAGCGTGACAGGACCCTGATCCTGGCGCATGGCCAGGTCGATCATGGCGGTTACCGCAAAGCGGCCTTTGGTAGTCAGTCTCATGATGCTCGGGGAGAGGGAATACTTGAGAATTTCGCTCGAGTTTAAGATATCCCGACTAAATCAGTCAAGTACCCCATCCCGCAACGCACTATTCCACGCCCCATAACGATCGCGCTGGCGCAGCTTCGGAAAACGGCCATGCAAAGCCAGCCGGGTTGATTTCCCGCATGGCATATCGGGCAATTCCTGTAGCCCTGCTCACGCCAGTTGGCGCCGCAACATGTCGATCACGCCGTCGCAGGCATCCTCGATGTAGTCCAGCACGCGCTCGAAGCCGTCACCTTCGCCATAGTACGGATCCGGCACTTCCTCGACTCGATAACGCGTGGCAAAGCTCATCAGCAGGCGCAGCTTGTCGGCGCCGACCCCGGGAAGCAGCCGGCGTAGCCCGGCCATGTTCTCCAGGTCCATGGCCAGCACAAGATCGAAGCGATCGAAGTCGGCCACGTCCACCTGACGGGCCCGCAGCGCCGAAAGGTCATAGCCGCGCTGCAACGCCGCGCGCTGACTGCGGGCGTCGGGCGCCCGGCCGACGTGGTAGCCATGGGTACCGGCGGAGTCCAGTTCGACCCGGTCCGACAGGCCGGCGGCCTGAAGCTTGGCGCGCAGCACGCCCTCCGCCGTTGGAGAGCGGCAGATGTTGCCCATGCAGCACATCAGGATGGCGTATTTTTTCATCGATGCGATTTTACCGTCATGCACACCGTCGAAAACCCACGCCAGGCGATAGCGTCGCCAGCGGCTACAGCCGCTCGGCCAGCAGCTTGCCGCGCGCGAATCCGGCTGCCTCGGCGTCGGTGGGCGACTTGTAGTGCTCTGACGTCGGCGAGGTTTCCACCAGCGTGTCGGCCGCGCGAATGTTCGTGCCCTTGCGGCACACGCGAACCGTGTAGTCCCATTCGATGGGCGACCGGGGTTTCACCAGCACCTGGATCTCGTGCGTTTCGAAAACCCTCTTTTTCCATTCACTGCTATAGGACATCAGTGTCTCCTGGCGTGCCGGCCTTCTTCGGGCGTGATTGGGGGCTGATTCGGGGTTCAGCTCACCTCGCCGGCATCTATTGTCCGCATGGCTTCGGCTTCCGCCAGCGCAAGGGCTGCCTCTGGCGTATCGGCCGAGCCGGTCTCGGTTTCAAACGTGGGCCCGCCGGGTTCGCCGAACGCATCGGAAATGGTCAGTACCCCGGCGAAACCGCCGCCCGCATGCGCAACGGCACGGGCAACGACCGTATAACCACCATATTCGAACTGTGTCACCATGGCACACTCCCTGGTTCGTGATCGGGCGTCCCGCGCTGGGCGGATTGCCTAATCACTATAGGATGCCGTGGCGCACCATGCCCATCGAGGGCCGATCAGGTCTTCCCTCAGCTTGACGGCGGCAGCAGATGGTCGCCTTCGGCACCGGCCCCGAACACCTGTGCACGCAGCTTGGCCAGCTGGTCGCGCACCTGGGCCGCCTTTTCGAACTCCAGGTTCTTGGCGTGGTCGAGCATCTGCTTCTCCAGACGCTTGATTTCCTTGGCCACCTGCTTTTCGCTCATGTCCTCGTATTTCGCGCGTTCCGCGGCGGCGGTCAGCTCGGCCTTGACCTCGTCGGCGTCGTACACGCCATCGATGATGTCCTTGATCCGCTTGACCACGCCGCGCGGCGTAATGCCGTGGGCATCGTTGTGCGCGATCTGCTTGGCGCGGCGGCGCTCGGTTTCCTGGATCGCCACCCGCATCGAATCGGTCATGCGGTCGCCGTAGAGAATCGCGGTGCCATTGACGTTACGGGCGGCCCGCCCTATGGTCTGGATCAGCGATCGCTCCGCACGCAGGAAGCCTTCCTTGTCGGCATCGAGGATGGCCACCAGCGACACTTCCGGAATATCCAGGCCCTCGCGCAGCAGGTTGATCCCGACCAGGACGTCGAACGTGCCCAGGCGCAGGTCGCGGATGATTTCCACGCGCTCGACCGTATCGATGTCCGAATGCAGGTAGCGCACCTTGATGCCGTTTTCGGACAGGAACTCGGTCAGCTGCTCGGCCATGCGCTTGGTCAGCGTGGTCACCAGCACACGCTCGCCGGCCTGCAGCCGCAGGTGGATCTCGCTGAGCAGGTCGTCCACCTGCGTGGTGGCGGGCCGCACATGGATGATCGGGTCGACCAGGCCGGTCGGCCGCACCACCTGCTCCACCACTTGCCCGGCGTGCTCCTTCTCGTAGTTCGCGGGGGTGGCGGTCACGAAGACCGCCTGGCGCATCTTGCGCTCGTATTCCTCGAACTTGAGCGGCCGGTTGTCCAGCGCGGACGGCAACCGGAAGCCGTACTCCACCAGCGTGGTCTTGCGCGCCCGGTCGCCGTTGTACATGCCGTTCAACTGGCCGATCAGCACGTGCGATTCATCCAGGAACATCAGCGCGTCGGGCGGCAGGTAGTCCACCAGCGTCGGCGGCGGCTCGCCCGGCTTGGCGCCCGACAGGTGGCGCGAGTAGTTCTCGATGCCCTTGCAGAAGCCCAGCTCCGACAGCATTTCAAGGTCGAAACGCGTGCGCTGCTCCAGCCGCTGCGCCTCGACCAGGCGGTTTTCCTTGTAGAAGAAGTCGAGCCGCTCGCGGAGCTCCACCTTGATGTCCTCGATCGCCCGCAGCACGGTCTCGCGCGGCGTCACGTAGTGGCTCGACGGGTAGACGGTGAAGCGCGGAATCTTCTGACGGACGCGGCCCGTCAGCGGGTCGAAGAACTGCAGCGAATCCACCTCGTCGTCGAACAGCTCCACACGCACGGCCATCTCGGCATGCTCGGCCGGGAAGATGTCGAGCGTGTCGCCGCGCACGCGGAACGTGCCGCGCTGGAAATCGGTCTCGTTGCGCGTGTACTGCATGGCGATCAGCCGCGCGATCACGTCGCGCTGGCTCAGCTTGTCGCCGGTACGCAGCGTCAGGATCATCTGGTGGTATTCGCTCGGATTGCCGATACCGTAGATCGCCGACACCGTCGCCACGATGATCGTGTCGCGCCGCTCCAGCAGGCTCTTGGTGGCCGACAGCCGCATCTGCTCGATATGCTCGTTGATCGACGAGTCCTTTTCGATGAACAGGTCGCGCTGCGGCACATAGGCCTCAGGCTGGTAGTAGTCGTAGTAGCTGACGAAGTATTCCACCGCGTTGCGCGGGAAAAATTCACGGAATTCCGAATACAACTGCGCCGCCAGCGTCTTGTTTGGCGCAAATACGATGGCCGGCCGGCCCATCCGGGCGATCACATTGGCCATCGTGAAAGTCTTGCCCGAGCCGGTCACGCCCAGCAGCGTCTGGAACGACAGGCCGTCCTCGATGCCCTCCACCAGTTGCCGGATCGCCTCGGGCTGGTCGCCGGCGGGCGGATACGGCTGGTACAGCTGGAACGGCGAGCCCGGAAACGTGACGAATTTGTCTTCGTCCAGGGGCGGGGCGACTTCAGCGAGATTCGTCATAAACGTAGGGAAAAACCTGAGGGAAACTGGCGGGATACGCTAGAATCTGGGGGTTGCGCGGATCGGTTCAAGCCCGGTTGGCCATAGTTTGCCGAAGGGATACTGTCAGCTTCTGTCAGTAGTGACAGGAAGTCAGTCAGGAGCCCGTCGCCGGTGCCGCCGCAGCCACAGCGCAGTTCGAAGCATTCTACGCCCTCCGTTTTCTTACACAGCTGACCACGAGATCCCAAATGAGTTTGTTTTCTGCCGTCGAGATGGCCCCGCGCGACCCGATCCTGGGCCTGAATGAAGCATTCAATGCCGATACCCGCGCCACCAAGGTGAATCTGGGCGTTGGCGTGTACTTCACCGACGAAGGGAAAATTCCGCTGCTGCGCGCCGTGCAGGAAGCCGAAAAGGCCCGCCTGACCAGCGCCACCCCGCGCGGCTACCTGCCCATCGAAGGCATCGCCGCCTACGACCAGGCCGTGCAGACCCTGCTGTTCGGCAAGGATTCGGCCCTCATTACCGAAGGCCGCGTCGTGACGGCTCAGGCACTTGGCGGCACGGGCGCCCTGAAGATCGGCGCCGACTTCCTGAAGCGCCTGTACCCGGACGCATCGGTCGCCATCAGCGATCCGAGTTGGGAAAACCACCGCGCGCTGTTCGAATCCGCCGGTTTCCCGGTGGTCAACTACGCCTACTACGATGCCCCCTCGCACGGCCTGAACTTCGCCGGCATGGTGGAATCGCTGAAGTCGTACCCGGCCAACACGATCGTCGTGCTGCACGCGTGCTGCCACAACCCGACCGGCGTGGACCTGAACGACGCCCAGTGGAAGCAGGTGGTGGAACTGGTCAAGGAACGCAACCTGATCCCGTTCCTGGACATGGCCTACCAGGGCTTTGCCGAAGGCATCGAGCCGGACGGCGCCGCCGTGCGCCTGTTTGCCGAATCGGGCCTGCCGTTCTTCGTGTCGAGTTCGTTCTCGAAGAGCTTCTCGCTGTACGGCGAGCGCGTGGGCGCGCTGTCGATCGTCACCACGGGCAAGGAAGAAGCCCAGCGCGTGCTGTCGCAGATCAAGCGCGTGATCCGCACGAACTACTCCAACCCGCCGACCCACGGCGGCACCGTGGTGGCTACCGTGCTGAACAGCCCAGAACTGCGCGCCATGTGGGAGCAGGAACTGGCCGAAATGCGCGACCGCATCAAGCTGATGCGCAACGCACTGGTGGACAAGCTGGCGGCCAAGGGCGTACCGGGCGACTTCTCGTTCGTGAAGGCCCAGCGCGGCATGTTCTCGTACTCGGGCCTGACCTCGGCGCAGGTGGACCGCCTGCGCACCGAGCACGGCATCTACGCCGTCGGCACCGGCCGCATCTGCGTGGCGGCGCTGAACAGCCGCAACATCGACGCCGTGGTCAACGCCATCGCCGCCGTGTACTAAAAAGCAACACCTGACCCTGCGTCAACGGCAAAAGGCGACCTGGAGGCCACTCGGGTCGCCTTTTTTGTCATTGTCAGGCGGTGTCATCCAGATTTAGCGCCAATGTCCTATTGTCTTCCCCGCTTGCCGGCGTAACTTGGAAGCGTATGCTGCAAAGCACGATCGTTCGATTGCGGGCATAATCCGTTGCGCGACAAGCACTCGCGACAAGAAAGGCTAGACAGGTACCGGCATGCTTTACCAACTGCATGAATTCCAGCGTTCGATGCTGAACCCGCTGACCGCGTGGGCCCAGGCGACCGCCAAGACGTTTACGAATCCCCTCAGCCCCCTTTCGCTGATTCCGGGCGCGCCCCGGATGGCGGCGGGATACGAGCTGTTGTACCGGCTCGGCAAGGAATACGAGAAGCCGGAGTTCGGCATCAAGAGCGTGCGCTCGAATGGCCGCGAGATCCCCATCGTCGAACAGACCGTGCTGGAAAAGCCGTTCTGCAAGCTGGTGCGGTTCAAGCGGTATGCCGACGACCCCGAGACCATCAAGCTGCTCAAGGACGAGCCGGTGGTGCTGGTCTGCGCGCCGCTGTCGGGCCACCATGCCACGCTGCTGCGCGACACCGTGCGCACGCTGCTGCAGGACCACAAGGTCTACGTGACCGACTGGGTCGATGCCCGCATGGTGCCGGCCGAGGAAGGCGCGTTCCACCTGGCCGACTACATCTATTACATCCAGGAATTCATCCGGCATATCGGCGCCGACAAGCTGCACGTGATTTCGGTCTGCCAGCCCACCGTCCCGGTGCTGGCCGCGATCTCGCTGATGGCGTCGGCCGGCGAAAAGACGCCGCGCACGATGACGATGATGGGCGGCCCGATCGATGCGCGCAAGAGCCCGACGTCGGTCAACTCCCTGGCCACCAACAAGTCGTTCGAATGGTTCGAGAACAACGTCATCTACACGGTGCCGGCGAACTATCCGGGCCATGGCCGCAAGGTCTATCCGGGCTTCCTGCAGCACGCCGGCTTCGTGGCGATGAATCCGGACCGCCATCTGTCGTCGCACTATGACTATTACCTGAGCCTGATCGAGGGCGACGCCGACGACGCCGAAGCGCACGTGCGCTTCTACGATGAATACAACGCGGTGCTGGACATGGCCGCCGAGTACTACCTCGACACGATCCGCGAAGTGTTCCAGGAATTCCGCCTGGCCAACGGCACGTGGGAAATCGACGGCGACCCGGTGCGCCCGCAGGACATCAAGGGCACGGCGCTGCTGACCATCGAAGGCGAGCTCGACGACATCTCGGGCGCGGGCCAGACGGCCGCCGCGCACGACCTGTGCGCAGGCATCCCGAAAACGCGCAAGCAACACATCACCGCGCCGAAGTGCGGCCACTACGGGATCTTCTCGGGCCGCCGCTGGCGCGAGAATATCTACCCGGAACTGCGCGACTTCATTCGCAAGTACTGAGCGTAGCCCGGCCCCGCCCGGGGCCGGCATGGCAGAACGCCCGCGAGATCCTCGCGGGCGTTCTTGTTTCTGGCCGATCGGCTATGCCGCTGAGCGATGTCTCAGCGATTGGTCAGGTACGACAGCAGCATGTCGGTATGCAGGTCGGCAAAGCGCGCGTGTTCTTCCTCGGTGGCCACGTCGCGGCCGATGACGGCACTGATCGTGTACCGGTTCGACAGCACGTAATAGCCCAGCGCCGAAATGGTCAGGTAGAACTGCGGCACGTCGATGTTGTCGCGGAACACGCCCTGCTGCTGGCCGCGCCGGATGATGTCGGCCAGCACGTCCACCACCGGATTGATCAGCTGATGGAGCTGGGCCGACTTCTTCAGATGCCGGGCCTCATGCAGGTTCTCGCTGTTCACGAGACGGATGAACTCCGGATGCGCGTAGTACCAGTCCCAGACGAAGCGGGCCAGCGTGCGCACCCCCGCCACGGGGTCTTCGTCGGTGATATGCAGCTGCTCCTCGGCCGCGCGAAACTCGGCGTACTGTTTTTCGAGCACGGCCAGGAACAGGCCTTCCTTGCTGCCGTAGTAGTAATAGAGCATCCGCTCGTTGGTCTCGGCGCGGCGTGCGATCTGGTCGACACGGGCACCCGCCAGCCCGCCCTTGGCAAATTCCTCCGTGGCGGCGGCCATGATGCGTCGGCGCGTGCCTTCTGGGTCCCGCTTGGTTTTTGGCTCGTTCGACATGAATATCTGATCTGTCAGTTGCGCGGATTATGGCACAGCCCGCCACCTCGTCCGGGCTCCTCTTCCCGTTCGGGTGACGGCGAATCATCGCCTTTTCTGCACCGCGGCGAAATCGGGGATAATCCTTGCCGCACACACGTCCGCAGAGGCGTGCAAGATGCCAGTCGTCCCCCTGATTCCGTGTTGCCGTCGTGATCCGTTCCCCCTCGTCCATAGCCGGCGAAGCCAGCCTGGCAGACCGCCTTGAAGCCCTGCTGCCGCAAACCCAATGCACCAAATGCGGGTTCGACGGCTGCCGCCCCTATGCCGAAGCCATGGCCGCGGGCGAGGCGGCAAGCAACCGCTGCCCGCCGGGCGGCGCCGAGGGCATCGTGCGGCTGTCGGCCGTGCTGGGCGTCGCGCCCCAGCCGCTGGACCCCGAACGCGGCGTCGAACAGGCCCGTGCCGTGGCCCGTATCGACGAATCGCTATGTATCGGCTGCACGCTGTGCATCCAGGCCTGTCCGGTGGACGCCATCGTCGGTGCGGCCAAGCAGATGCATACCGTGCTGCCCGACTGGTGTACCGGCTGCGACCTCTGCGTGGCCCCCTGCCCCGTCGATTGCATCGCGATGATTCCGGTCACGGGCGCGAAGACGGGCTGGGCCGCCTGGTCGCAGGAACAGGCCGATGCCGCGTACGCCCGCTATCAGTCGCGCAAGATGCGTCTGGTGCGCGAGCGCGAGGAAAACGACGCCCGCCTGGCCGCCAAGGCCGCGGCCAAGCTGGAAGCCCTGGAGGCCGAAGCCGCGGCCAGCGAGGCGGAACAGGCCGCGCAGGCGCGCAAGAAGGCGATCATCCAGGCCGCCATCGAACGCGCGCGCCAGAAGGCGGCCGCCGTGCAGCCCCGCAACACCGACAATGTGTCGCCCGCCGTGCAGGCGCAGATCGATGCCGCCGAAGCGCGCCGCGCGAAATGGGGCCAGGCCAATCAGGCCAATCAGGCCAGTCAGGCCAATCAGGCCGACCAGCCCGGCCAGGAATGCCAAAGCCCGGACGGCAGCACCGCGCCCGGAGACCCCAGCAAGAACGACGATTCCCGCTCATGAATCCCGCCAAGCGCCTTGCCATTTTCGAAACCTTGCGTGAGGTCAATCCCACCCCGGAAACGGAGCTCGAATACAGCTCGCCGTTCGAGTTGCTGATCGCGGTGCTGCTGTCCGCCCAGGCCACCGATGTCGGCGTGAACAAGGCTACGCGCAAGCTGTTTCCGGTGGCCCATACCCCGCAGCAGATCCTCGATCTGGGCGAGCCCGGGCTGATCGAGTACATCAAGACGATCGGTCTCTACAAGACCAAGGCCAAACACGTGATGGAAACCTGCCGGATCCTTGTCGAGCAGCATGGCGGCAAGGTGCCGCCCGTGCGTGAGGCGCTGGAGGCCTTGCCGGGCGTCGGCCGCAAGACCGCCAACGTGGTCCTGAACGTGGCGTTCGGCCAGCCGACGATTGCCGTCGACACACATATCTTCCGCGTGGCCAACCGCACCGGGCTGGCGCCGGGCAAGAACCCCGATGCCGTGGAGCAGAAGCTGTTGAAGGTAACGCCGACCGAGTTCCTGCACGACGCCCACCACTGGCTGATCCTGCACGGCCGCTACGTCTGCAAGGCACGCAAGCCCGAATGCTGGCATTGCGCCATCGAGCCACTCTGCGAGTTCAGGCCGAAGACCCCGGCACCGAACGTTTAGGCAGGGTTCGGCCCCTTCAGGACCAGCGCCAGCTGCAAGGCGGTGCGCGCCACGGTATCCACGTCCGGCGTGTAGCCGTTGCGGATCCAGTACAGCGCCACATGGACGATGCCGCCCGCCACGCCGGCGGCCAGCATCGGATCCACCTTCGCCCCGGGCGGCAGCAGCGTCCGGGCCATCAGTGCGCCAAAATCGCATAGCGATACCGCCAGCGCCTCGTCCACGAGCCTGCTGACCCCGCGGATCTCCACCAGGAACACCCGCGCCGAGCGCGGCTCGCACTGCAGCGCCCCGAAATAGGCACGCAGCATCGCCAGCACGCGATGCTCGCCGCTGCCGCCCGCCTCTTCTCCTGCCCTTGCCAGCGTTTGAAGCAGGCGATGCGTGACCGTTTCATACGATGCCAGCAGCAATGCCTCGCTGTTGGCGAACGATTCGTAGAAGTAGCGTTCCGTCAGCCCGGCGGCCTCGCACACCGCCTTGACGGTGGCGTTCTGGTAGCCGCGCTCGCCGTAGACCTGCACAGCGGCGGCAATCAACTGCTCGCGCCGCTGGGCGCGGCGCTCTTCGGCCTCGGCGCCGCGGTAGCGGCGGGCGGGAGATAGCTCTGTGGTCATGGCGGCCATTATGACATTCCCTATTGTCAGATGGCTTCTGACAACCTATGTTGTCAGAATACCCACTCGCCCCCGGTAGCCGTCATGCGCCCTCAAAGTCCTGATGACGATGTTCTGGATGTCCTGATCGTTGGCGCCGGCTTGTCCGGCATCGGCGCCGCCCGGCAACTGCAGCAGCGGTGCCCGGACAAGCGTTTCGCCATCCTGGAAGCGCGCGACGCCATCGGCGGCACCTGGGACCTGTTCCGCTATCCGGGCATCCGCTCCGATTCCGACATGTACACGCTGGGCTACCGCTTCAAGCCCTGGCGCGGCGCCAAGGCTATCGCGGACGGCCCGTCGATCCTGGCCTACATCCGCGAGACGGCCGAAGAAACGGGCATTACACGTCACATCCGGTTCGGCCACAAGGTCGTGGGCGCCGCCTGGCGCAGCGACGAGGCCTGCTGGACGATAGACGCCGACCGCCGCGCCGATGGCAGCCGCCAGCGCCTGCGCGCCCGCCTGCTCTATGTCTGCGCGGGCTACTACAGCTATGCCGAAGGCCACCGTCCGGATTTTCCGGGCGAGCAGGAATTCCGCGGCCGGATGGTCCATCCGCAGTTCTGGGACCCGTCGATCGACTATGCCGGCAAGCGCGTGGTGGTGATCGGCAGCGGCGCCACGGCCGTCACGCTGGTACCGGCCATGGCCGAGACCGCCGCCCATGTGACGATGCTGCAGCGTTCGCCCACCTATATCGTGACCCGCCCCGGCGAAGACCCCATCGCGCACAAGCTGCGCCGCATGCTGCCCGAGCGCCTGGCCTACCGCGCCACGCGCTGGAAAAACGTGCTGCTTGGCATGTTCTTCTTCCAGCTGGCGCGCCGCCGGCCAGCCAAGGTAAAGGCGCGCATCGTGGGCATGGCCGCGGCGCAGCTGACGCCGGGCTTCGATGTGGGCACCCATTTCACGCCGCGCTACAACCCGTGGGACCAGCGCGTCTGCCTGGTGCCCGATGGCGACCTGTTCCGCGAAATCCGCAATGGCCGCGCGTCGGTGGTGACCGACCAGATCGACCGCTTTACCGCCGACGGCATCGTGCTGAAGTCCGGCCAGACGCTGCCTGCCGATGTGGTGGTCGTCGCCACCGGGCTGAAGCTGAACATGCTGGGCGATATCGCGCTGACCGTCGATGGCCAGGCGCGCCGCCCGTCCGAATCGCTGGCCTACAAGGGCATGATGCTGGGCAATGTGCCCAACCTGGTGCTGGCGTTCGGCTACACCAATGCGTCATGGACGCTCAAGGCCGATCTCACCGCCGAGTACGTCTGCCGTCTGCTACGGTTCATGGACCGGCGCGGCTACCGCATGGCGATGCCCGAGGTCGATCCGACCGTGCAGACCGTGCCGTTCCTGGATTTCTCGTCCGGCTACGTGCAGCGCGCGGCGTCGGTGCTGCCCCGGCAGGGCCAACGCAAGCCGTGGCGCGTGTATCAGAATTACCTGATGGACATGCTGACCATCCGGCATGGCCGCATCGACGATGGCGTACTGCGCTTCGACCGCGTGGCGGCCGCGCTGCCGACCAACGATCCGATTGCCGAGGCTCAATCTTGAACATATTTCTTGCGCTGATCGCCGTGGTGGTGGCCCTGGCCGCCGCCCTGCTCGTCCTGCTGTTCCTGTTCACCCGCCAGACGGTGCGCAAGATCGAGGCCGGACTGCCGCCCACCGGCCGCTTCGTCGATGTACCCGGCGCCCGCCTGCACGTCGTCGAGCAGGGCCAGGGCCAGCCGCTGCTGCTGGTTCACGGGCTGTCCGGCCAGCTTGCCAACTTCGCTTACGGGATGGTCGAGCCGCTGGCGCGCGATTTCCGCGTGGTGGCCGTCGACCGGCCCGCCGCAGGCTGGTCGACGCGCACGCCCGGCGCGCCGGCCGACCTGCGCGCCCAGGCCGATACGCTCGCCGCGCTGATCGACCGGCTCGGGCTCGAAAAACCGCTGGTGGTGGGCCATTCGCTCGGCGGCGCCATTGCGCTGGCGCTGGCCACCTACCATCCCGAGCGCGTGGGCGGGCTGGCGTTGATCGCCCCGCTGACCCATCCGCCCGAGGAAATCTCGCCGGTGTTCAAGGCCATGACGATTCCGAGCGCGGCCATGCGCAAGCTGATCGCCTGGACGCTGCTGATCCCCATGTCGATCCGCAATCGCGAGCAGGTCATGGATATCGTCTTCGGCCCCGATGCCGTGCCGGCCGACTTCCCCGTGCGCGGGGGCGGACTGCTGGCACTGCGGCCCGGACATTTCCTGGGCGCGTCCGAAGACCTGATCGGTGCCGCACACAGCCTGCCGCCGCTGGTGGCGCAATATGGCGACCTGCGCGTGCCGGTCAGCATCCTGTTCGGCCGCGAAGACCGGATTCTGGACTACCGCAAGAATGGCGAAGCCTTCGTCGCCAGGGTGCCCGCCGCCCGGCTGACGCTGGTGAGCGGCGGGCATATGCTGCCGGTCACCGCCATCGATGCCAGCGTCGATTTCGTGCGCAACGCGGCCGCCCGCCTGCGCGAGCCGGCAACCGCCTGACCCGCAGCCCCCACCGAAAGGACTCGCCATGGCTTCCTCCACCGGTTACAACCCCTACAGGCGCGACCTGGGCACCGCGTTCCAGGCCATCCGCAAGCTGCTGGCCGACGGCAACGACACCGAACAGGTGTTCAAGATCATGCGCGCGCTGAACGGCCCGTCGATGCCGCGCAACTTCAGCCGCCTGCTTTCCACCCCCGACGGCCGGCGCATGGCCTATCAGCGCATCGAACTGGCGGAAAAACTATCCGATCCGGACTATGTGGCCCGCTTCGCACCGGGCACGGTGGGTGCCGCGTATCGGGCCTTCCTGGAAAAAACCGGCTACAGCGCCGATGGCCTGGCCAAGGTGTCGAACCTGAACCAGGAGCCCATCGTCGAGGACGCCTATATGTGGTTTGGCCGGCGCACCCGCGACGTCCATGACATCTGGCATGTGCTGACCGGCTATCGCGCCGACGAGAGCCTGGGCGAAGCGGCGCTGGTGGCGTTCAGCTACGCGCAGACCGGCGGCAAGGGCTGGGCCTTTATCGCCATCGCGGCATCGCTGAAAAGCTGGCGCGTGACGCGCAGCCTGGCCTTCGCCCGCGCGGTGCTCGAAGGCTACCGGCACGGCCGCCGCGCCGCCTGGCTGCTGGGCGAGGACTACGAAACACTGCTGAACGAACCGTTCGACGCGGCACGTGCGCGGCTGGGCATTGCCGAGCCGGTGCGCTACCAGGCGTGCAATCCGGCGCAGGAGTGGTCGGCCTGAGCCGGCCCATCGGCACGCCGCCCCATCGGGCAACAAAAAAGCGACCCGAGGGTCGCTTTTTTGTTTGCGGGCCAACTCGCTGGAAGCCCGGATCAGACGATGCGGCAGGCTTCGTCGAACGACAGGCGCGGCAGGCGCGGATGCAGCTTGTCGGCCTCGCCATAGCCCAGGTTGATCAGGAAGTTGACCGACCACTTGCCGTCGGGGAAGAACGCGGCGTTGACCTTGCCGGCATCGAAGCCGCCCATCGGGCCGCAGTCGAGGCCCAGCGCACGGGCGGCCAGGATGAAGTAACCGCCCTGCAGCGAGCTGTTCATCAGGGCATCGCGGGCAATCTTCTCGTCGTTGCCGGCGTACCAGGACCGCGCGTCGGCGTGCGGGAACAGCTTCGGCAGCTGGTCGTGGAACGCGTTGTCGAAGGCGATGATCGCGGTGACCGGCGCCGAACGCGTCTTTTCCACGTTGCCGGCGGACACGCACTCCACCAGGCGGGCCTTCTGCTCGGCCGACTTAACGAACACGATGCGGGCCGGCGAGCTGTTCGCTGCCGTGGGGCCAAACTTCATCGCTTCGTAGACCTGCTTCAGCAGCGCATCGTCCACATGCTTGTCTTGCCACACGTTATGGGTGCGGGCTTCGGTGAACAATTGTGCGATGGCGGCCTGATCGACGGATTTCATTGCGCGTTTTCCGGGTTTTGTGAAGGAAGGAAGCGCGATTGTACCCAAGCGAGGGCCATCGGCCCACAAGCGGTTTGATGAATCCGTTCAATTCCGTTCGTCGGCCGCATCGAGCGGCGGCGTGCCGCTGGCGCGGCGGGTGAGCCAAAGGACACCCAGCAGGATCAGCCCGCCGCCCACGGCCTGCGCGGCGCCGATATGCTCGCCCAGCAGCGCGGCGGCCAGCGCCACCGTGACGACCGGTTCCAGCGTCGACAGCATCGACGCCTTCGACGCCCCCAGCTTCTGCAGGCCGGCGAAGAACGTCAGGATGGCCAGCACCGTCGACACCAGCGCGATGGCCACCAGCGCCAGCCAGCCGCCGCCCGTGGACGGAAACTGCGGCGGCACGCCGGCACCGGTGCGCAGGATGCCGACCGTCACATAGACCAGCGCCGCCGCCGAACAGATCACCGTGGTCGTGGCGATGGCATGGATGCCCGCCGTCACGCGCGCGCCCACCACGATGTAGACCGAATAGATCACGGCAGCCGCCACGCCCAGCGCGATGCCGAGCGGCTCGCCCTCGCCACCGCCCACGGTCAGGCCCGCGCCGACCGAGCACAGCACCAGCGCGATCACCGCCGCCGTGGCCAGCCGTTCCTTCAGAAACACCGCCGCCAGGATCGTCACGAACAGCGGATAGAGATAGAGCAGCAGCGCCACCAGGCTGGCTTGCGCATGGTTCAGCGCCGTGAAGAAGCAGTAGGACTGGCCGACGTAGCCGATGCCGCCCATCGCGGCCAGCGCCAGCACGCGCCGCCATGGCGGCAGGGCGATGCCGCGCGTGCGCATGACGAACGCCATGGCGATGGCCGCCACCACGAAGCGCACGGCCAGCAGGCCATAGACATCGGCACCTGCGGCGTAGGCGAATCGCGCGAAGATGGCCATGGCGCCAAAGGCGCTGGCCGACAGCGCGATCAGCAGCACGCCGGCGAGCGTGTCGCGGGCGTGGCCCAGGGTGCCGGTGGCGGAGACGGTCATAGGGGCGAACGGAATCCGAAAGCTCGCATTCTACTCACGCGGCGGGCTGCCCCGGCAGCATTCGGACCGCTGCACTACAATAGCGGCCATCATGTTCAATCCCTCACGAGAAGAAGTCCGCCGTTTCTTCTGCGAAGCCTGGCAGAAGCGCGTCGCGGGCAATGTCCTCACGCCGCTTGAGGCCATCGCGGTCGACTGGATCGACCAGCATCCCGAATACCACGACCAGCTCGACGATGCCGAAGGCGCCGTCGCACGCGACTACACGCCCGAAGGCGGCCAGACCAACCCGTTCCTGCACCTGGCGATGCACCTGTCGATCTCCGAACAGGTGTCGATCGACCAGCCGCCCGGTATCCGCGCCGCGTACGAGGCGCTGACCCGCCGCCTGGATTCGCCGCACGCCGCCCAGCACGAGATCATGGAAGCGCTGGGCCAGATGCTCTGGAATGCCCAGCGCAACGGCATGCCGCCCGACGGACAGGCCTACGTGGACGACATCAAGCGCCGCGCTGCAGGCTGAGCGTCCGACAAACACCGACAAGCGCCTCGGGCGCCGCATGCTAACCTCTTGCGGTCGCAACTCCCGGCCATGCCCGCCCTGCCCGACCCCGTCGGTCGTGCCTTCCGGTGCGGCGTGCCGTTGTCCCATGCCATTTACCCTTCCCGTGCGCCCTGCCCGGCGGCGTGCCGCTAGCCGGCCTGTGTCTGCGCTGGTGTCCGCGCTGGCATCCTCGCTGGCATCCTCGCTGGTCATGGCGGGCGCCGTCATGGTGCCGATGGCCGCCCACGGTGCCGTGGCGCTGTTGCAGCCGCCGCGCCAGATCGACGGCACCCGGCCACTGACACTGACGCTGCTGGTCACTGCCGATGCCGATACCCGCCGCTACGCCGTGCCCGATTCGCTGCAGGTGACGGCCTCCGGGGACCTGGCCGCCCCGATCCGCATCGCACTGACGCGCGTGGGCGGGGGGCCCGCTGTGCTGAACCTGCGTCCCGGCGAATCCCGTACGATCAGCTACCGCGCCGAATGGCCGGCCGACCTGCGCGGCCAGGTGCGCCTGGACGTCACCGGCATCGACGCCGCGCCGGTTCTGGTGACGCTCAACCGCGCGCCGGTGCCGGGCCAGACGGCGCCCGCGACGTCGCAAGCGCCCCAGGCGGCCACCGCGCCTGCGGCTTCCGCCCCGGAGGGCAAGCCGCCTGTCACGCCCATCGTCACCGCGGACAACAACGCCCCGGCGCCCGCCCCTGCCGACCTGCGCGATGCCCAGCGCCTGTCGTTCAACGAGCCGATGTACCTGATGTTCGGCGCGCACGACGGCGCCAACGCCAAGTTCCAGATCAGCTTCAAGTACCGGATCTTCGAAGGCAAGGACCCGAATTCCAAGTCGGTGCTGGACAACCTCTACTTCGCCTACACGCAGTTCTCGCTCTGGGACCTGGCCGGCGACTCGCGCCCGTTCAAGGACACCAACTACCGGCCCAGCCTGTATTACTACCTGTCGGATACCGGCGTGAAGAACAGCGTGCTGAGCCGCCTGTCGGTCGCCACCGGGTTCGAGCACGAATCGAATGGCCGCTCCGGCGACGAATCGCGCGGGATCAACACGCTGTTCGTCAAGCCGACGATGTATTTCGGCGATCAGACCGACTGGCACTGGCGCGTGGCGCCCAAGCTCTACGCCTATGTGGGCAAGAGCGACAACGAGGACATCGCACACTATCGCGGCTACATGGACCTGAACATCGCCTACGGCAAGCCCGATTCCTGGGAGCTGGCCGCCACGCTGCGCAAGGGGACCCGCAAGGGCTACGGCAGCGTCGATACGCAGCTGACCTACCCGCTGGCGCGGCTGCTGCCGGGCACGGCGGGCTTCCTGATGGCCGGGTTCTTTTACGGCTACGGCGAGAGCCTGCTCTATTACAACCAGAAGACGCCGTGGCAGTTCCGCATCGGGTACGCGCTGTCGCGCTGAGCGCGCGAATTCGCCCCCGCGTGACGACGGTCAACCCGCCAGCGGCTTGCCTTCGGCCTTGAGGCGCGCATTGCCGACCGCCGCCGCGAACTGGCCGTAGCCGTGCCAGCCGGTGGCGCGCCCGAGCTTCTTGCCCCTGTGGAAGAACATGAACACGGGAATGCCATGCAGGCCGAAGCGGCGGCCCAGTTCGGGATGCGCGTAGACGTTGGTGTGCAGCCAGCGCAGGTTCAGCACGCGCAGCTTGTCGGGATCGGCCAGGATGGCCTTCTTGGCCATCTCGCAATTGAAGCAGTCCACACCCCAGAAGAAAACGCAGACCAGGTCGTCGCCTGCCCCCGCGATGGCGGCATCGATGGTGTCGGGGCCTACCGGCTGCATGCCGAGCGCATCGAAGGCCCGGTGATCGAGGTGGGGTGCGTGGTGAGGGTCTTGCGCGTCGGACATCGTTGGGGACCTCCGGAAACAACAACGCCCGGCAACCTTGCGGCCACCGGGCGTCTTTCAGACGATTACATCGAAACAGCTCAGCGCGGCGCCGAGACGGTCACCAGCGCGGGACGCAGCACGCGATCGGCAATCGTATAGCCGCGTTGCAGCACTGCCACCACGGTGTTGGGTTCCTGTTCGGACGGCACCATCGAGATGGCCTGGTGGCGATGCGGATCGAACTTCTCGCCGACCGGATTCACCTCGACGATCTTGCCGCGCTCGAAGGCCGCGGCCAGCTGACGCGCCGTCAGCTCCACGCCTTCGCGCATCTTGGCCAGGTCGCCGGTGTTGTCGGCCAGCGCAGCCTGGAGGCTGTCCATGACCGGCACCAGATTGTCGGCGAAGTTCTCGATGGCGAACTTGTGTGCCTTGGCGATCTCTTCCTGCGAACGGCGGCGGATGTTCTCGCCCTCGGCCGTGGCACGCATGAACAGGTCGTAGGTTTCCTTGACCTTGGCTTCCAGCTCGGCCACCTGCTGGGTCAAGCGTGCCACGTCGTCGGGACCGGCGGCCGCAGCCTCGGGCGCCGGCGCTGCCGCGGCGTTGGCCGCCTGCTGCGTGTTCGTATCTGGCGTCTGATTCTGTTCTTCCATGTCGATTCGTATCAAAAATGCAAAACCTCGGCCCGCAACGTCTGCGGACCGCGGGGTGGATCGGATGCCAATCGGCAAGTCTAGCCGCACATGGCGCCACGCTTCCAGTTTTTCAAGTGTGCGGGTTCAGAGACCCCGAAATACGCCGTTACAAAGGCCTGTTTGATGCAATCCCCTGTTCATTGATTTGCTGCAACGCAAACACTAAGATTCAATGCAGGAAAAAATGACAAAAATAACGGGAGCAGAAAGGTGGATCAATTTGGTGCATCTTCGGGACGCTTCGCCATGCACAAGCTACCAGTCGTGACGTTCTGTGTCGTCGCCGTTCTGTCGGCGATGACGGCCTTTATCTGTCTGTCCGAAGCGGTGGCGCCACGCGACACCGAGTATGGCAGCGGCAAGGCCGTATTCAAGCACTACCTCGTGCAGTACGTCCGTTAACCCCCGCCCTCACACCGCCCGGCCGCGGCAGCCCTGCCGTGACCGGATCGCTGACATTTCCGATTTCCTACCCTCTGAAATTGTCGATCCTGCGCCGGTCGCGCTTGGTCGGGCGCCCCTGCAGTTCCGCGGTCGGCTCCGGCTGCATGCGCCGCCGATCAGACTCCGCCTGGCGCCGGGCCTGGCTTTCCGGGGTTTCCTCATAAGTACTCTGGGCGATGGGCGCTGCGCCGCGCGACGCCGGCACGCCCTTCACCACCACCTCCCAGCGCTGCTGATGGGCTTCGAGCACCACGGTATCGCCGGGCTTCACTTCCCGTGAATTCTTGACCGGCTGCCCGTTGACCGTCACCCGGCCACGGTCCACCGCCTCGGCCGCCAGCGAGCGGGTCTTGAAGAACCGCGCGCACCACAGCCACTTGTCGATGCGCATCCGCGCACCCGCCTCGAAATCCACTTGCATCGTCAAATCCTTCCTGACGGCTTGCCCGCCGCCATGGCTTTCCTTCAGGCCGCCGCGCCGCGTGCCTGGGCACGCCCGCGCCGCGCTTCCAGTTCGTGCGGATGGGGTATGGACAGCGGCCAGCCCTGCAGATGCTGCAGGGCAATGTCGGCCAGACCGGCGATCCAGGGCTCGGCATCATTCAGGCATGGAATGAAATGGAAGTCCTGCCCGCCTGCCACCCGGAACTCGCTCTGCCCTTCCATCGCAATTTCCTCAAGCGTCTCGATGCAGTCTGCCGGAAAACCGGGGCAGAACACATCCACCCGTTGTGTGCCAACCCGGCCCAGTTCCGTCAGCGTCGGTGCGGTATAGGGTTGCAGCCATTCGGCCTTGCCAAAACGGGACTGGAACGTCACCTGGTACTGGCCCGGCTGCAGGCCCAGCGCCTCGCCAAGCAGGCGGCCGGTCTTCAGGCATTCGCAGTGATAGGGGTCGCCCAGGTCCAGCAGCCGGCGCGGCAGGCCGTGGAAGGACAGGATCAGCTTGTCGCCCCGCGCAAAGTCAGGCACGCCATGGCGGGTCCAGTACGCCCTGACCTGGGCATCCAGCGCCGCGATGTAGGCGGGATGATCGTGAAAGTGCTTGATCAGCCGCACTTCCGGCTGATTGCGCCATCCGGCCAGCACACGGAACAGCTTGTCGAACGCGGTGGCTGTGGTAGTGCCCGAGTACTGCGGATAAAGCGGCAGCACCAGGATCTGTTCGGTGCCCTGCCGGCGCAGCGCCTCCATGACCGAGCCGATCGACGGATTGCCATAGCGCATGGCGCAGGCCACGGTCACGTCATGACCGAGCTTGTGCATCAGCAACTGCAGCGCATGCGCCTGGCGCTCGGTGTGGACCAGCAGCGGCGATCCGGTCATATGCGCTTCGCGCAGCCAGATCGATTCGTACTTCATGGCCGACGCCCGCGAACGGAACGGCAGGATCAGCCCATGCAGGATGGGCAGCCAGGCCAGGCGCGGGATCTCCACCACGCGCGGATCGGACAAAAACGCCTTCAGATAGCGGCCCACCGCCTTGGGCGTGGGGGCGTCGGGGGTGCCAAGGTTGATCAGCAGGATCGCGGTGCGCGGCGGCTGGCCGTGCTGGTATGCCGGTTCAGGCGAAAACGTCATGGGGTTTCCGTTTCGGATGCCGGGGCGCTGGCAATCGGGAATGGGGTCGGGAGCATGCAATGGTAGCCGGCCGGCGGTGCCCGGCCCGTAAGGACAGACACCGGCACCGCATCAGGAGTTCTGGCTCAGCGCGCTCGACAGCAGCCGGGCCGTGATGTCGACGATCGGGATCACCCGCTCGTAGGCCATCCGCGTCGGTCCGATCACGCCCAGCGTGCCGACGATCTGGCCATCGACCCCGTAGGGCGCGGTAATGACGGCCATGTCCTCCAGCGGCACCAGCTGGCTTTCGCCGCCAATGAAGATCTGCACGCCCTGCGCGTGGCTGGACACGTCCAGCAGCTGCAACAGGCTGGTCTTGTGCTCGAACACGTCGAAGAGCCGGCGCAGCTTGTCCATGCTCGACGACAGGTCTTCCACCTCCAGCAGCCGCCGCTCGCCCGAGATGACCACCTGCTCGGTATTGTCCTCGGCCATCGCGCTGCTGCCGGCCTCCACGGCGGCCTGCATCAGCGACGACATGTCTCGCCTTAGCGCCTGCAGTTCGCCGCGCAGATGGTCGCGCACGGCATTGAAGCTCATGCCCGCGTAGTGGGTGTTGAAGAAGTTGGCGGCCTCGATCAGCTGGGCCGGGGTGTACGACAGTTCGGTCTGGATGATGCGGTTCTGCACGTCGCCCTCTGGGCTGACGATGATCAGCAGGATGCGCTTGTCCGACAGCCGCATGAATTCCACCTGCCGGAACGCCTGGGCGCGCCGTGGCGTCATCACCACGCCGGCAAAGCGCGACAGGTTCGACAGCGTATGGGCCGCCGCCGTGATCATCCGCTGCGGGCCCAGTTGCTGGCTGGCCATCTGCCCCTGGATCTCGTCCTTCAGGCCGGCCAGTTCGGCGTTCAGGCCGGGCGGACCTTCCAGCGGGCGCGCCGTCAGCATCGTGTCGACGAACAGCCGGTAGCCGCGGGGCGTGGGAACCCGGCCGGCCGACGTATGCGGGCTGGCAATGAAACCCATTTCCTCGAGGTCCGACATCACATTGCGGATGGTCGCCGGCGACAGGTCCAGACCCGAGTACTTCGACAGGGTCCGCGAGCCCACGGGCTGCCCCTCGGCGATGTATCGCTCGATCAGGGTCTTGAGCAGCGTTTTAGAACGTTCGTCCATGATGCTGGGGATTTTAATCAAAACTGGCCCGTTCGGGCGTCCGCCCGCGCATGGCGGGCGCACGATCGCTGTCGGCCGGCAGGTGCCGCCGGCACCCGTTCCGGCGGCGCCGGGCCGAAGCTGGCAATGGGCATCCCGGTATGTTCTAATCCCGCCATGTCTGCCCCCTCAAAGACCAGCGCCCTGCGCGCTCCGTTCAAGACCGTCGCCCTGGTGGGCAGGCATTCGACCGCCGGTATCGAAGGCCCGCTGGAAGAACTGGCGTCCTGCATCTTGCGCAATGGCCAGGATGTGGTGTTCGAGCGCGAGACCGCCATGGCGACCGGACTGACCGGCTATCCGGTGCTGAGTCCCGACGAAATCGGCCGCGAGGCCGACGTCGCCGTGGTGCTCGGGGGCGATGGCACGCTGCTGGGCCTGGCCCGCCAGCTGGCCGGCCACGAGGTGCCGGTGATCGGTGTCAATCATGGCCGGCTGGGCTTCATGACCGACATTCCGCTCGAGGACGTCACCCGGACGCTGCCCGAAATGCTGGCCGGCCGCTACGAGGCCGAATGCCGCATGCTGCTGGAATCGCGCGTGATCCGCGACGATGCCGTCATTTTCTCGGCGCTGGCGTTCAATGACGTGGTGGTGAACCGCTCGGGCATCTCGGGCATGGTGGAACTGGCCGTCTCCGTGGACGGTTATTTCATGTACAACCAGCGTTCGGACGGCCTGATCGTGTCCACGCCCACCGGCTCCACCGCCTATGCGCTGGCCGCCGGCGGCCCGATCCTGCATCCCACGCTGTCGGGCCTGGTGCTGGTGCCGATCGCCCCGCACGCCCTGTCGAACCGGCCGATCGTGCTGCCGCACGACGCCGAAGTCACGATCGAGGTAGCCAGCGCGCGCGATGTCAGCGTCAACTTCGACATGCAGTCGCTGGCGTCGCTGCTGCCGGGCGACCGGATCGTCGTGCGCCGCTCGGCCAAGACCGTCAACCTGCTGCACCCGCTGGGCTACAACTACTACGCCACGCTGCGCAAGAAGCTGCACTGGCACGAGTATCCGACCGAAGACAACCGGCTCTGAGCCCGCCCTTCCCCGTATCCCGCCTGACGCCACCAACCGCCCAAGATGCTGCGCAGCCTGTCCATCCGCGATTTCGTCATCGTCGACACGCTCGACCTCGACTTTTCGGCCGGATTCACCGTATTTACCGGCGAAACCGGCGCCGGCAAGTCGATCCTGATCGATGCGCTGGCCCTGGTGCTGGGCGAACGCGCCGATGCCGGCGTGGTCCGTGAAGGCGCGGCGCGCGCCAGTATCAGCGCCACGTTCCTGACCCATCCCGCGCTGGATGCCTGGCTGGCCGAGCGCGAACTGGCCGGCGACGACGACACCGTGCTGCTGCGCCGCACCGTCGATGCCTCGGGCCGCGGCAAGGCGTTCATCAACGGCGCCGCCGCCACGCTGGCGCAGCTGCGCGAGGTGGGCGACCAGCTCGTGGACATCCACGGCCAGCACGCGCACCAGCAACTGCTGCGCCCGGACGCCCAGCGGCACCTGTTCGACGCCCACGCCGGGCTGACCGAGCAGGCCGGCGCGGTGGCCGAGGCCTGGCGCGCCTGGCGTGCCGCGCGCGCGCAGCGCGAAGCCGTGGAACACCAGTCGCGCGAGATGCAGCTCGAACGCGAGCGGCTCGAATGGCAGGTGGGCGAGCTCGACAAGCTCGCGCCGCAAGCCGGCGAGTGGGAAGAGATCCAGGCCGAGTACAACCGCCTGTCGCATGCGGCCGGCCTGATCGACGGCAGCCGCGCGGCGCTCGACGCGCTGTCCGAATCCGATGGCGCCGTGGCGTCGGTGCTCAACGGCGTGGTGCACCGGCTGCAGCAGCTTGCCGATGTCGATGCGGGCCTGCGCGACGTGCTGGCCGCCCTGGAACCGGCGCTGGTGCAGGTCGAGGAGGCCGCCCATTCGCTGACCCGCTACGTGGACCGGCTCGAACTCGACCCCGAGCGGCTGCAGGCCGTGGAAGAACGGATGCAGGCGCTGCACACCACGGCACGCAAGTACCGCCTGCCGCCGGAGCAGTTGCCCGACGAACTGCTGGCCCGCAAGCAGCAACTCGACGACCTGCAGGCCGCCCAGGACATCAACAAGGTGCTGGCGCGCGAAGCCGCCGCCCGCGCCGCCTACCTGACGCTGGCGCAGCATCTGTCGGCCGCCCGCAAGGTGGCCGCCGCCGCCCTGTCGGCCGCCGTCACGGATGCCATGCAGGGGCTGTCGATGGCCGGCGGCACATTCGCCGTGGCCCTGCACCCGCTCGAAGAAGGCCAGAGCCACGGGCTGGAACAGGTGGAATTCCTGGTCGCCGGCCACGCGGGCGTCACAGCGCGGCCGCTGGCACGCGTGGCATCGGGCGGCGAACTGGCCCGTATCAGCCTGGCGATCTCGGTGATCACCAGCGAGGCCGCGCCCACCCCGACCCTGATCTTCGACGAGGTCGACACCGGCATCGGCGGTGCCGTGGCCGAGGTGGTGGGCCGTCGCCTGCAGGAACTGGGCCGTTCGCGCCAGGTGCTGTGCGTGACGCATCTGCCGCAGGTGGCCGCGCAGGCCGGCGCCCATCTGCTGGTCAGCAAGGAAAGCAAGACCGACAAGGCCGGCGCGGTCACGCGTTCGCGCATCCGCCTGCTGGATGCCGAAGGCCGCGTCAGCGAGACCGCGCGCATGCTGGGCGGCGCCACGGTCACGGCCACGACGATGCAACACGCCGAAGAGATGCTGGCGCAGGGTGCCCGCGCCGCGGCGCAGGCGGCCAATGCGCCGCGCGAAGGCGGCGGCAGGAAGCCGCGCCGCGCGGCGGGCTGAGCCCCATCGCCCGTGCAAACCGGCCCCCACGCAAACCAGGACAGGAGTTTCAAACCGATGACCCATGGCAAGCTGCCATCCACCCGCCGCACCACGGTTGGCCCGGTGGTTGTACCGACCGCCGGCCGGTTCGCCCGTCACCTGGGTGCCTCCGTACTGGTGGCGCTGGGCCTGACCGCGCTGACCGCCGTGTCGGGCTGCGCTTCGGAATCGAAGTCGTTCGCGCCGCCGCGCGGCAGCATTACTGACGACCGTGCCATCGGCGACATCCTGGTCAAGTTTGCACCGCCGGAGGTCACGGCATCGGAGGATGCCGGCAAGCTGCTGGCCGAGGTGCAGGGTCCGGTGCGCTACGTCGTCAAGCGGCCGATGTCGGGCGGCGTCTGGCTGGTGACGGCGATCACGGCATCGGCCGATGTCACGCTGGATCAGGCCGTGGCCACGCTGCAGGCGGCGCCGCGCGTGGCATCGGCCACGCCCGACCGGATGCTGCGCCCGCATCGCGGCAAGCCGGTCAGCCGCGACATGCCCAACCCGTAAGCCCAAAGCCCAAGGCACCCGGCGCGCAACGCCAACCATACTGATTTATCAGCAGTTCTGTCAGCAGTCCGCATCAAACGTTCTCCACGGGAGTGCAGATGTCGTACGCAACGCTGAAATTCCGCAAAGGTTCGATCGCGCCGATCTTGCTGGCGATGGCGGCCGGCGCCCTGCTCGGCCTGCCGGGGGTCTCCCGGGCCGACGCCATGCCGGCGGCATCGGCGTCAGCATCAGCATCGGCTGCCGCGCCCGCCCCGGCCGCCTTGGCCCGCATCGGACGACCGGCGCCACGCTACACCGGCAACTACATCGTCCGCTGGCGCGACGTCGGCCAGACCATCGACACCAGCGCCGACACCACGCGCATGCGCCGCGTGGAATCCAATACCGGCCTGGCGCTGTCGGTCAGGCGGCCGATGGCCAACGCCATGCAGCTACTGACGGTCAAGGACAGCCGCGGCGACGATCCGGAAACCGTGGCCAGGCGGCTGCGCCAGGACCCGCGCGTGGCCGATGCCGTGCCCGACCGCTGGCTGCAACTGCACGACACCGTACCGAACGACACCGATTTCGCGACCCAGTCGCTCTATATGGGATCGCCCGTAGTGACGCCCGGCGCGGCCAACCTGTCGCGCGCCTGGGACCGTTCGCGGGGCAGCGCCAGCGTGGTGATCGCCGTGGTGGACACCGGCTATCTCGATCACCCCGACCTGGCGGGCCGGCTGGTTGCCGGTTATGACTTCATCAGTGCCACCTCGGTATCGGTCGATGGCGACGGACGCGACACCGACGCGCATGACCCCGGCGACTACGTGCCGTCCGGCAGCACCTGCCCCGACGGCTCCGGCGCCACGGACAGCAGCTGGCATGGCACGCGCGTGGCCAGCGTGCTGGGCGCGGCGACCAATAACGCCAGCGGTATCGCGGGGGTCGACTGGAATGCGCGCATCCAGCCGGTGCGGGTGTCGGGGCGCTGCGGCGCCCTGCTGTCCGATACGGTCGATGGCATGCGGTGGGCGGGCGGCCTGACCGTGCCCGGGGTGCCGAACAACCCCACGCCGGCCAAGGTGGTCAACGTCAGCCTGGGCGGCGGCACCTGTTCGAGCATCGAGCAGCAGGCCGTGAACGACCTGAACGCCGCAGGGGTGATCGTGGTGGCCGCCGCCGGCAATTCGGCCGGCGCGGTCGAGGCGCCGGCCGACTGCGCGGGCGTGATCGCCGTGACGGCACACGCCAACGATGGCGAAAACGCCAGCTTTGCCAACGTGGGCCCGCAAGTGACCATCAGCGCGCCCGGAGGCGGCTGCGGCAACTCCAAGGTCATCGTTTCCAACAACGTGGCGACAGGCTGCACGGGGGGCCAGTCGTTCATCCGCACGCTGTCCAACGCGGGCACGGCCGGGCCGACCACCTACAACATCATCAGCTCGCAGGGCACCAGTTTCTCGGCGCCAATGGTGTCGGGCGTGGTGGCGCTGATGCTGGCGGTCAACCCGGCGCTGACGCCCGCCCAGGTCACCGCGGTGCTGAAGAACACCGCACGCGCCCATCCGGCGGGGACGTACTGCACGCGCAGCGGCAACACCGGCAAGTGCGGCGCGGGCCTGCTCGATGCCGACGCCGCGCTGGCGGCGGCACCGAATCCGCCGTCCACCGGGTCCACATCGACCAGCACGGCCGCCGATAGCGGGGGTGGCGGTGGCGGTGGCGGTGCGTTCTCGCCGTGGAGTGCGGCGGTGCTGCTGGGGATCGGGCTGGTTGGCTTCGGCACGCGGCGGCGGGCGCTCCAGTAGACACAATCGCGACGCCAGCGCCGGCCCTCTCCCCCGCCCCTCTCCCGCGCGCGGGAGAGGGGAGAACACCCGAGGCATGCCCTGCGCCACCGGCTTGCTCCTGCGGGAGAGGGGAGAACACCCGAGGCATGCCCAGCGCCACCGATTTACTCCCCTCTCCCGCAAGGCGGGAGAGGGGCCGGGGGAGAGGGCAGGCCTGCCAATCAGCGCCGCCGCTGGCCCCAAGAGGGCCCGCCAATCAGCGCCGCCGCCCCCACCACTCCTGCAACAGCCAGCACGCCAGGCCGGCCACCGCGCCGGCCGCGTGCGCGCCGCGTACTACGCCGAAGCCCCACGATGGATCGAACACGATGGCCGCCAGCCATGACTGTTCGATCCAGACCTTGCCCAGCACGATCACGCACGTCACCACGCCGATCCCGCGCGACCACCCGGGGGCCTGCAGCAGCCGCAGTGCCGTCCAGAGCGCCAGGCCGTGCGTGGCGCCGGACAGTCCGCCGTACCAGCCCACCTCGGGCATGCGCAGCAGCGCCACCTGCACCGCCACGCCGCAGATCAGCAATACCGCCAGCATCTCGCGGACACGGGCCACGCGGCCGGCAAGCAGCAGCAGGCCCGCCGTGGCGGCCACGTCGGACAGATAGTGGCGCCAGTCCAGATGCGCCCACATCGCCGTCAGCACGCGCCACCATTGGCCGTCCAGACGCACGGCGTCACGCACATAGAGCCCGTGCGCGTGCCACCACGGCACAAAGGTGAACAGCCCGGACACGGCCGCCACGCCGGCCACGGTGGCCAGCATGGCCGGCCATCCGGGCAGGCGCGGTTGCTGAGTGGGCGATGGCCCCAATGGCGGCGGCGCGGCCGGCGACCGCTGCACGGCGCTCATCTGCGCCTCAGCGTTCGCCGAACACCGATTGCCAGAGCGCGCGCACCGACGCGGTCTGCCCGGCCACGCTGTCGGGCGCCACACGCGCCTGGTCCTGGCCGTCGAGCCGCAGCTTGTGCTGGCGCGCCCGGAACAGCCGGTAGGCATCGCCCACGGCCAGCGCCAGCCCGGCGTCGATCAGGTTCAGCACGCCGGCCATGCGCAGCAGCGCGATATTGCCCGCGTTGCGCGTCAGTTCCGGATGCGCGCCGCTGTGCAGCAGCACCAGGTATTGCACCGTGAATTCGATATCGACCATGCCGCCGCGATCGTGCTTGAGGTCGAACAGCGCGGTCGGGTTGGGATGGCCCTCGGCCACCTTCGCGCGCATCTGCACGATTTCCTCGCGCAGCGCCACGGCATCGCGCGGCTGGCGCAGGATCTCGTCGCGCAGGTCCTCGAACCGGTTGCCGATGTCGCGGTCGCCGGCGCAGAAGCGGGCCCGCGTCAGCGCCTGGTGCTCCCAGACCCATGCGGTATTGTCGCCCTCGCGCAGCTGGTAGCGCCGGAACGCGTCGAAGCTCGTCACCAGCAGCCCCGCCGCCCCGTTCGGCCGCAGCCGCGTGTCCACATCGAACAGCATGCCCGCCGCCGTATGGCTGGTCAGCCAGGTGATCAGCCGGCGCGCGTACGCGGCGTAGACGTCGGGCGCGCGTTCATGGTCGTCGTCGTACAGGAAAATCAGGTCCAGGTCCGACGCGTAGCCCAGTTCCTTGCCGCCCAGCCGGCCGTAGGCGATGACCGCGAAACGCGGCGACTCGCAATGGCGCGTGGCCAGCTGGCGCCACACCACCTGCATGGTGACCTCCAGCATGGCATCAGCCAGGTCCGACAGGCGGTCGGCCACCTGCTCCACTGTCAGCAGCCCCTGCAGGTCCTGCAGCAGGATGCGGAAGGTCTCGGCATGGTGCTCGCGGCGCAGGATGTCCATCTGCGTTTCGACCTGCCCGTCGGACGCCTGCAGCCGCTCCGACAGCCGCTGGCGGAAACCGGCCCAGTCCGGCGCGCTGGCCAGCGCATCGCTGTCCAGCAGTTCGTCGAGCAGCTGCGGATGCCGGGTCAGGTAGGTGGCCGCCCAGCGCGACGCGTGCAGCGTCTGTGCCACGCGATCCATCGCCTGCGGGTATTCGGACAGCAGCGACAGGTAAGAGGCCCGGCGGCTGATCGCATCGAGGAAGTCCAGGAAGCGCGCGATGGTGGCGTCGGCATCGTCCTGCTTGACCGCCAGGTCCAGCGCACGGTTGACCAGCAGATCGAAGCGGCCGCGGCTGGTTTCCGACAGCGCGCGATAGCGCATCGACGTGCCGATGGCCCGCAGACGGTCGTAAAGCCCGGTGCAGTCGCTGAAGCCCGCCGCCTGCAGCGCCTGGCACGGCGACGACTGCGGATCGGTCTCGTCGTCATCGTCGCCCGGGTTCGACTGCGTGGCGCGCGACGCCATTTCCTCGCGCACCAGCGCCGGCCACAGCGGCTCGTTCTGCGCCGTCTCGCCGTCGGCGAACGGATCGGCAAAGGTGGCTTCGAACTGCTGCGCCACCTGGTCCATCAGCGTGTTCATCTGCGCGACCAACGCGTCCCAGCCTGCGCAGCCCATCATCAGCGCCACGGCCTGGCGTTCGTCGTCGGACGTGGGCAGGTGATGCGTCTGGGCGTCGTCGCGGTACTGGAGCCGGTGCTCCAGCTGGCGCAGGAAGCGGTAGGCATCGGCCAGCTGCTCGGCCTGGCCAGCCGGCAGCAGGTTGCGCGCCACGGCCACGTCCAGCACTTCAAGGGTGGGTCGCACGCGCAGCGCGGGGTCTTGGCCGCCACGGATCAGCTGGAACACCTGGGCCATGAATTCGATCTCGCGGATACCGCCCCGGCCGAGCTTGATGTTGAACGATCGCTGGTTCACGCCATGGCCCGCCAGTCCGCCGCTGCGCTTGGCCGCTTCCGAACGGATCTGGGCGTGCAGCGAGCGGATGGCGGCGATCACGCCGTAGTCCAGGTAGCGGCGGAACACGAACGGCGTGGTCATGCGGCCCAGCAGCGCGGCGGCGCGCGCGGCATGCGGGGTATCGACGGTCGACACCACGCGGCCCTTGATCCATGCATAGCGTTCCCACTCGCGGCCCTGCACCACCAGGTACTCCTCGAGCATGCCGAAGCTGCAGACCAGCGGGCCGGCGTCGCCGTTCGGGCGCAGGCGCATGTCCACGCGGAACACGTAGCCGTCGCCGGTGACTTCCGACAGCAGCGTGATCAGCCGCCGGCCCAGCCGGATGAAGTATTCGTGGTTCGACAGGCTGCGCGACCCGCCGCGCGTGTCGCCATCCTCGTCGTAGAGAAAGATCAGGTCGATGTCGGACGACACGTTGAGCTCGCGCCCGCCCAGCTTGCCCATGCCGACCACCACCAGTTCCTGCACCTCGCCGCTCTGGTCGCCGGTGGGCTGGCCGAAGGTGGCCGCCAAGTCGTCGCCAAGCACGCGCAGGCCATACTGGATCGACAGTTCGGCCAGGTCGGTCATGGCGCCGGTGATCTCGGCCAGCGTGGCCAGCCCGCGCAGGTCCCGCTCGATCACCACGCACATGACTTCGGCGCGCAGGCGCCGCAGCGCCTGGCCCGCGGCGGCCTCGGCATCGGCCGATGGCGCGTGCAGGGCCTGCAGGCGGGCTTCCATCCATTCGCGCGTGATCGGGCCGGCCACGGCCTGCGCCACCACGCCAGGCAGCCCCGCGCGCGCGGCCAGCACGCGCCGCGCGTAATGCGAGTACGCCGCCGAGTACAATACGTGACCCTCGCAATCGGCGGGGGTCAGTCCCTGCGCCGTCATCGTGGCAAAGGCCCCCTGGGCCATGTTGCCGATCGGTCCGGCGGCGCCCGGCGATGCCAGGATCGAAGTGGTTCCGGCGCCATCCAGGGGGTGCTGCGGGCCAGTCGATGCCGGGGCGGTGCCCGCGGCGGAACTCGTCGGATCAGGGACAGTCATTCCAGTTACTTTGCTTTATCGGGCAGGCGCCGTAGAGACCGCGGTGGCGCTTGCGCGCACCACTTTGGAGAGCGGCTAGTATTGTCGGATAATCTGCGCATGTCCAGCCGCCCCACCGCCCCGGACGACGGTTCCGCATCCCCCCGCGCGGGCAGTGACGGTACCGCCGCGGTCGCCGCTCCCCCCGCTTCGCAACACGCCGCGCCCGGCCGTGGCCGGCGCGTGCTGGCGCGCGTGCGCAAGGGACCGGGCCTGGTCTGGCAAGGGCTGCGCGCGCTGGCGCGGCACCCGGCCTGGGGCCGGCTCTGGCGCATGCTGGTGCGTATCGTGGCCGTGCTGGCCGCGCTGGCCATCGTCGCCGTCCTGCTGATCCGTTTCGTGCTCTGGCCGCAGGCCCACACCGCGCGCCAGTGGCTGGAGCAGCAGGGGTCCGCCGCGCTGACCGCCAATCTCACCATCGGCCAGCTCGATACCTACTGGGATGGCTGGCATCCGGCGTTCCGCGCCAGCAACGTGCAGGCGGTGGACCGCGACCGCCGCATGCTGCTGTCGGCCGGCACGCTCGAAGGCAAGCTGTCCTGGCAATCGGTGCCCGCACTGACCTTGCAGTTCGCCAGCCTGACGGCAGACCGCACCGACGTGCTGATCCGTCGTACCGACAAGGGCGCGCTGCTGGTGGCCGGGGTGCCGATCGAGGCCACCAGATCGTCCAGCGAGGACGATCCGTTCCTGAACTGGCTGCTGTCGCAGGGCCGTATCGAGCTGAAAAGCGGCAAGCTGCGCTGGCTCGACGAAAAGGCGAAGCTGCCGCAGCTCGATGTGGCCGACATCCACTTCACGTCCGAACGCCACGGCGTGCAGCACGCGGTACGCCTGGAGGCACGGAGCGCATCGCTGGCGCCGCAGCCGCTGGTCTTCCAGGCCAGCCTGCGGCACGACTACCTGCATGGCGCCGGCAACTGGCGGCATTGGGCCGGCCAGGCCAGCTGGGCCTTCAACCAGTTGCAGCTGCCCGTGGTGCAGCGATACCTGGCGGTCTTCGACAATGTCAACAGCGGCGTCTTCAGCACCGACGGCACCGTGGAAATCCGCGGCGGCCATGTGCTGCGCAGCCAGCTGCGGCTGCGCGCGACGGGCGTGGACCTGCTGCTGACGGGCGCCACCGAGCCGCTCAAGCTGACCAACGCGCAGGCGCTGCTGCTGCACAAGGGCGATCGCACGGGCAACAACTCGCTGACCATCGACACGCTGCTCTGGCAGGGCGAACCGCAGGCCGGGCCGCCTTCCGCCACCGATGCGTCGTGGCGCGACGGCATGCGCAAGGTCACCATCGACTGGGCCCGCGACAACGCCGGCCAGTTGCGCAAGTTCGCGCTGCGCGCCCCGACCTTCGACCTGAACACGGTGCGCGCGCTGGCCACGTCGATGCCGATCGATACGGCCATGCTGCGCCAGTTGCGCGCGCTGCAGCCGGCCGGCCATATCGACAACCTCGACGTCACCTGGTCGCGCGAGCGGGCGGGCCTGCTGTCGCGCGGGCCCGGCGCGCCGCACTACACGGTGCAGGGCACGCTGCGCAGCGTATCGGTCAACAGCCAGCCGGCGGTGCCGGCCGTGGGCCCGGACGGCAAACCCCACACCGGCACGCCCGGCTTCAGCCGCCTGTCCGGCAATTTCAGCTTCGACGACCGCCAGGGCACGGCGCGCGTGGACAGCACCGGCGCCACGCTGAGCTTCCCCGGCGTATTCGACGACCCGCTCGTGCCGTTCGACGAACTGCGCGGCGAAGTGCGCTGGCGCCATGACACCGACAACAAGCTCGTGGTGACCACCGAAGGCATCCGATTTGCCAACGCCGACACCGCCGGCACGGTGCGCGGCAGCTGGCGCGCGGGCGGCGACGGCCATAGCGGCATTGCCGACCTGTCCGGCGAGCTGGATCGCGCACTGGCCAACCGTGTGCCGCGCTACCTGCCGTCAACCATGCCCGCCACGCGCCACTACCTGGAAGGCGCGCTGGTCGGCGGCGAGGCCTACGACGTGAAGTTCCTGGTCAAGGGCGACCTGTACCACTTTCCGTTCCACCCGCCGTTCGCCAAGGCCGGCGACTTCCGCGTGGAAGTGCCGGTACGCAACGTGAGCTACCAGATCGCCCCGCATGAGACGGGCCCGAACGTCGGCGGCACCGCCGGCGGCAACGGCGCGGGCGCCAACGCCGCCGCCGGCATGGCCTGGCCCGATTTCACCGACATCTCCGGTGACCTGCTGTTCGAGCGCAGCACGATGTCGTTCCAGGTCAAACAGGCCGGCGTACGCGGCATTCCGGGGATCGTGCTGCGCGACGTCGGCGGCAGGATCGACGACCTGAGCGACCACGGCCACCTGGCGGTCGACGGCGGCGCCACCGGCCCGGTGCAGGGCTTCCTGCGCTATGTGGCCACCACGCCGGTCAGGGGCTGGACCGCCAGCGTGACCGATAACGCGCGCGCGCCGGGCCACGGCGAACTGAAACTGAAGCTCGACCTGCCGCTGAACCATGCCGCAGGATCGAAGGTCAACGGCGAATTCCGCTTCCCCGGCAACGACGTGACGCTGTTCCCGGAGCTGCCCACGCTGTTCGGCGCCACCGGCGCGGTCGCCTTCGACGAGCACGGCTTCCAGCTGCACAATGTGCGCGGCCGCTTCCTGGGGGGCGAAACCCGCCTGACCGGCGGCACCCAGCCGGACGGCACCACCCACGTGGCCATTGGTGGCACGGCCACGGCACAGGGCCTGCGCGATGTCCTGGGCGCCGGCGCCGCGGCGCTGGGCAAGCGCATCGAGGGCAGCACGTCCTACAGCGCCGTGGTAGGCGTGCGCGACAAGCGCCTGCAGGTGCAGATGGCCTCCGATCTCAACGGGCTCGCGCTCGACCTGCCGCCCCCCCTGGCCAAGCTGGCGGGACAGGACCTGCCACTGCGCTTCGACCTGCGCCCCTCGGCCACCCGCGCCGGGCTGGACGACATGACGATCCAGTTCGGCAACAATGCCGCCGCGCGCTACGTGCTGCGCCGGGGCGACACGACCGAAGTGATCGCGGGCGGCATCGGCGTCGGCCAGCCTGCCCCACTGCCGGCCAGCGGCGTGACCGTGGCGATCAACACCGACCGGCTCGACGTGGACGCCTGGCGTTCCGTGCTCGCCCCGGCGTCGAACGACCGCCAGCCGGCCGGCGACGTGGACCGTTCGTCACCGTTCCTGCCCGAGCGCGTCAATGTGCGCACCAAATCGCTCGATGCCTTCGGCCGCGTGCTGAACGACGTGACGATCGACGCCAACCGCGAAGGCGGCGGCTGGGTCCTGCAGATGGCATCGCGCCAGATCACCGGCAACGGCCAGTGGCGGCGCGACAGCACCAATCCGGCCGGGTCGCTGACCGTGCGGCTGTCGCACCTGGACATCCCCGACGCCACCGACGACGGCCACATGACCGAGGCCATCACGCGCAGCGTCGAGGAAATGCCCGCGCTGGACCTGTCGGTCGAGCGGTTCGTGCTGCATGGCCGCGACTTCGGCAAGCTGGAGGTCAAGGCCCATACCAGCCATACCGACAACCAGCCGGTCTGGACACTGGACAGCCTGAGCATCGAGCAGCCGGGCGCCACGCTGACCGGCAGCGGCAGCTGGCGCCTGCCGCGCCGCCTGCGCGAGGCGGCGGCACAAGGCAATGTCTCGCCCACCGAAGGCCGCCGCACGCTGCTCAACTTCAAGCTCGACGTCCGCAACGCCGGCGACGTGCTGGACCGCTTCGGCCTGCCCCACACGGTGCGCGACGGCAAAGGGTCGCTGGAAGGCCGCATCGCGTGGCGCGGGTCGCCGATGTCGATCGACTACCCGACCCTGTCTGGCCGGCTGAACCTGAGCCTGGAAAACGGCCAGATCCTCAGCGTGGAACCGGGCGCGGCGCGGCTGCTGGGCGTGCTGAGCCTGCAGAGCCTGCTGCGCTTTGCCACACTCGACTTCCGCTCGCTGGCCAGCAAGGGGCTGGTGTTCGACGACATCACCGGATCGGGCACCATCGAGAACGGCGTGGGCAAGATCGACGAATTCCGCTTCAAGGGCAGCCAGGTGATGGCCTCGATGACCGGCACGGCGGACCTGCTTCATGAAACGCAGGACCTGCAGGTGGCCGTGGTGCCGCGCATCAACGCCACCACCACATCGGTGGCGGCCGCGTTCATCAACCCGGTGCTCGGCATCGGCACGCTGGCGGCCCAGTTGCTGTTCGCGGACGAGGTCTCGAAGGTCTTCACGCAGCACTATCATGTGAGCGGATCGTGGGCCGACCCCAAGGTCACCAAAGTGGAGGACAATAAGTCGCGCCAGGCGCCGGTTCAGGACCGTTCGGGCATCTTTACCCGCTGAAGCCGCGCGATCCGGTCCTCTGCCTGCCCCCACGACCCCTCCCCGCCCCCACCCGATACAGGAAGCCACGATGACCGCAGCCCATCCGTTCCGCGTCGCCGCCATCCAGACCGTGACGGGCACGTCGCTCGACGACAACCTTGCCCGCGCCGACGCGTTGATCGCGGAAGCCGCCCATGGCGGTGCCGGCCTGGTATTGCTGCCCGAATACTTCTGCATGATGGGCCGGCATGAATCGGACAAGGTAGCCATCCGCGAGCGCGACGGCGACGGCCCGGTGCAGCGATTCCTGGCCGATGCCGCGCGCCGGCACCGGATCTGGCTGGTGGGCGGCACGCTGCCGATGTGGTGCGCAGACGACAATCGCGTCTACAACGCGTCGCTGGCCTTCGACCCGCACGGGGCACGCGTGGCCCGCTATGACAAGATCCACCTGTTCGGCTTTACCAGGGGCGACGAGAATTTCGACGAATCGCGCACGATCCTGGCCGGCAAGACGCCCGTGGCGTTCGATGCGCCCTGTGGCCGCGTGGCGATGTCGATCTGCTACGACCTGCGCTTTCCCGAGCTGTATCGCGGCCTGGCAAAGGGCGGCGAAGGCGTCAGCTTGATCCTGATGCCGGCTGCCTTCACCTACACCACCGGGCAAGCCCACTGGGAAATCCTGCTGCGCGCCCGCGCCATCGAAAATCAATGTTATGTGCTGGCTGCTGCACAAGGCGGCAAGCATGAAAACGGCCGCCGCACCTGGGGGCATTCGATGCTGGTGGACCCGTGGGGCGAACTGATGGCCGTGCTGCCCGAAGGCGAAGGGGTGGTGTCGGGCGTGGTCGATCCGGCCCGGCTGGCCGAAGTGCGTCAGAACCTGCCGGCGCTGCGCCATCGCGTACTGTAGGATTCAGGGCATTACTGTTTGCATTTCCCCGTGGCCCGGGTCGCCATGGGGTTCAAGACAAGGACAATCATGAACGCCGGAGATCTCGGAATTCGCAACCTGGCCACCGCGCAACAGCTGCTGCTGGCACCGTACGGCCTTGACGAGGCCACGCTCCAGCGCGTGCTGGCCGACATCTTCACGCACAAGGTGGACTACGCCGACCTGTACTTCCAGCACACCCGCAACGAGGCGTGGAGCCTGGAGGAAGGCATCGTCAAGTCGGGCAGCTTCAGCATCGACCAGGGCGTGGGCGTGCGCGCCGTATCGGGCGACAAGACCGCCTTTGCCTATTCGGACGACATCAGCCTGGCTGCGCTGTCGCAGGCCGCCGCGGCCACGCGCACGATCGGCCGCGCCGGCAGCGGCCGCGTCAAGGTGGCCGGCAGCATGGCGTCGCATACGGGCCGCAACCTCTACGCGCCCAACGACCCGCTCGATTCGATGACGGCCACCGAAAAGGTGGCGCTGCTGGAAAAGATCGAGAAGCTGGCCCGCGCCAAGGACCCGCGCGTAGTACAGGTCATGGCCGGCCTGGCCGGTGAATACGACGTGGTGCTGGTGGCGCGCAGCGACGGCGTGATCGCCGCCGACGTGCGCCCGCTGGTGCGCGTGTCGGTCACGGTCATTGCCGAACAGAACGGCCGCCGCGAGATCGGTTCGTCCGGTGGTGGCGGCCGCTACGCGTATGGCTACTTCACCGACGACCTGCTGCGCAAGTACGTGGACGAGGCCGTGGCGTCCGCGCTGGTCAACCTGGAGGCGCGTCCCGCCCCGGCCGGCGCAATGACCGTGGTGCTGGGCCCGGGCTGGCCCGGCGTGCTGCTGCACGAAGCCGTGGGCCATGGCCTGGAAGGCGACTTCAACCGCAAGGGCTCGTCGGCCTTCGCCGGCCGGATGGGCGAGCGCGTGGCCGCCAAGGGCGTGACCGTGGTGGATGACGGCACGATCGAGAACCGCCGCGGATCGCTGAACCTGGACGACGAGGGCAACCCGACGCAGTGCACCACGCTGATCGAGGACGGCATCCTGACCGGCTTTATCCAGGACACGCTCAACGCGCGCCTGATGAAGATGCCGGTCACCGGCAACGCCCGCCGCGAAAGCTACGCCGCGCTGCCGATGCCGCGCATGACCAACACCTACATGCTGAACGGCGACCGCGACCCGCAGGAAATCATCGCCAGCGTCAAGCGTGGCCTGTATGCCGTGAACTTCGGCGGCGGCCAGGTGGACATCACCAACGGCAAGTTCGTATTCTCGGCCAGCGAGGCCTACATGATCGAGGACGGCAAGATCACGTACCCGGTCAAGGGCGCAACGCTGGTCGGCAACGGCCCCGAATCGCTGAAGGACGTGACGATGATCGGCAACGACATGCGCCTGGATTCGGGTGTGGGCGTCTGCGGCAAGGAAGGCCAGAGCGTGCCGGTCGGCGTGGGCCAGCCCACGCTGCGCATCGAGAACATGACGGTGGGCGGCACGGCCTGACTGCCCGGACAGCCTGACCTTGAGACAGCGGCCGCATCAGCGGCCGTTTTCTTTTTCCGGCGCGATATCAGGGCCTGACCTCGTACACGAGGTTGAACGGCGTCTGCGCCGCGCGCCGGAAGCCGTGGAAGCCGCCCTGCTCCGCCACGCCGCGCAGGCGCGCCTCGCCCGCCTGCGCGCCCAGGCACATCGCCCCTTCCTGCGAACGCGACCCCGGCGTGCAGATGAACGTCGACGCCGAATAGAACACGCGCCCCACGGGGTTCAGGTTGTCCTGCAGGTTGTCGTTGGCAAACGGCTCGACAATCATCCAGCAGCCGTCTGGCTTCAGGGCGTCCCGGATATGGCGCGCGGCGCCCACCGGATCGCCCATGTCGTGCAGGCAGTCGAATACCGTCACCAGATCGTAGCCGGCGCCCGGAAATTCCTTGGCCGACGCCACCTCGAAGGTCACGCGGTCGCCCACGCCGGCGCGGCGCGCGGCTTCGGCGGCATGGCGGATCGACGGCTCGTGGTAGTCGAACCCGCGAAATGTGGCCAGCGGGAAGGCCTGCGCCATGATGATCGTCGAAGCGCCATGGCCACAGCCGACATCGGCCACGGCAGCCCCGGCCGCCAGCCTGGCTTCCATGCCCGACAGCGACGGTATCCACTCGCTGACCAGATGCGCGGCATAGCCGGGCCGGAAGAACCGCTCCGTGCCATGGAACAGGGCAGGATCGTGCTCGTGCCAGCCGAGGCCACGGCCATTTCGGAAAATGTCGATCATCTTCGGGATGGCACGAAATTGCGCTACGGCAATCTGGAACGCCCCTGGAATGAAGGCCGGACTGCCCTCCTGCGCCAGCGCGAACGCCTGCTCTTCGGTCAGCGAGAACATGTCGGTGGCCGCGTCGTATTCGACATAGCCGCTGGCGGCTTGCGCCGACAGCCATTCGCGCAGGTAGCGCGGGTCGGTGCGCGTTTTTTCGGCCAGCATGGCCGCCGTCATCGGCTTTTCCGCCATGGCCTTGTACAGGCCCAGCTCGTCGCCCACCACCACCGTCGCCGCGTGCATCACGGCGCCAAGATCCTGGACGAACCGCTCCATGAAGGCGTTCAGCTTTGTTTCATCGACAGACATGATCGGCACCTCCCCTGCTCCACTTTTCTTGTTCGGTGCGCGCGGCAGCACGCAATACCAATATAGGCAGCAGGGATACTCTGCATTTGCTTAAATCTGTTGCACCTGCCGCTTGCCAGCGCCGTGGAAACGCGCTATAAAGATGCTTCGTTGTCGCGCGGGCGGCGGCTGCATCCGGCAGTTTTCGGGATTGCGGCGCAATAAAATGCCCAGCACTCTCGCGCCGCAGCATAAATTTCACGCATCAGCGTAAAACCGACACAAGCTCGCTACAGCCGATCCGATTTCCGCCATGTCCGCCAAGTTTTACTTTTACTTCTTTTGGCATCTCACACCGCTGGCGGATAGAGAGGGACAGCTGTAGGCAGCCCTGAATACAAAGAAACCGCCAGCGAACCTGGCGGTTTTTTTATGCCCGCCGGTCGCCACGCAGAACCCCAACCAGACCCACGACCTCACAAGACCCGGAGCCATCATGCTGAAGAACACCGACGACCTGCGTATTCGAGAACTCAAGGAACTGCTGCCGCCCGCGCACCTGATCCGCGAGTTCGCCTGCTCCGAGGCGGCGTCCGACGTGATCTATGGCGCCCGCCAGGCCATGCACCGGATCCTGCATGGCATGGATGACCGCCTGATCGTCATCATCGGACCGTGCTCGATCCATGACACGCGCGCGGCCCTGGAATACGCCAAGCTGCTCAAGGTGCAGCGCGACCGCTTCGCGGGCGAGCTGGAGGTCGTCATGCGCGTCTATTTCGAAAAGCCGCGTACCACGGTGGGCTGGAAGGGGCTGATCAACGATCCGCACATGGACGGCAGCTTCAAGATCAACGACGGCCTGCGCACCGCACGCGAAGTGCTGCTGAACATCAGCGAAATGGGCGTGCCGACCGGCACCGAGTACCTGGACATGATCAGCCCGCAATATATTGCCGACCTGGTCAGCTGGGGCGCCATCGGTGCGCGCACCACGGAATCGCAGGTGCACCGCGAGCTGGCGTCGGGGCTGTCGTGCCCGGTCGGCTTCAAGAACGGCACCGACGGCAACGTGAAGATCGCCGTCGATGCGATCAAGGCCGCCTCGCAGCCGCACCATTTCCTGTCGGTGACCAAGGGCGGCCACTCGGCCATCGTGTCGACGTCTGGCAACGAGGACTGCCACATCATCCTGCGCGGCGGCAAGACGCCGAACTACGACGCCGCCAGCGTGGCGGAAGCCTGCGACGCCATCTCGAAGGCCGGCCTGGCCGCGCGCCTGATGATCGATGCCTCGCACGCCAACAGCAGCAAGAAGCATGAAAACCAGTTGCCGGTCTGCGAGGACATCGGCCGCCAGGTGGCTGGCGGCGACCAGCGCATCATTGGCGTCATGGTGGAATCGCACCTGGTGGCCGGCCGCCAGGACCACGTCCAGGGCACGCCGGTGGAGAACCTGACCTATGGCCAGTCGGTCACCGACGCCTGCATCGGCTGGGACGATTCGCTGTCGATCCTGGAAACGCTGTCCAATGCGGTGAAGCAGCGCCGCCTGGCCACGGGCAGCGGCAACTGACTGGCTGTCATGCGACAAGCGGCAACGCCGACCTTCCGGTCGGCGTTGTTTTTTGGACGCGCCGCAACAAAAAACCGCCCCGGAGGGCGGCTTTCGATGGGTGCGACGGCAACCAGGCAACGTGCGGGCGCTTACTTCTTCAGGACCAGGTCGCCCTTCAGCGAACCGATATAGGCGGCGATATCCCGTAGCTCGGCGCGCGTGAACGGACGCGGCTTGCCGTCCTTGCCGGTCACGGCCGGGTTGCTGTTCACCTGACCGGCCATGATGGCATTGGTGCGGCCCACCAGCGGGTTGCCGCTGACCTGGTAGGACGCCAGCGCGTGATAGAGGTAGTCCGGATGCTGGCCAGCCAGCTTCGGATAGTCGGGCGAGATCGGCGCGTTCAGGTCCTTGCCGTGGCAGGCCACGCAGCCGCCCTTTTCCACGAGCGCCTTGCCGGCCGCGATATCGGCCGCCGAGGCGGACATGGCAGAAACGCCAAGCGCGACGGCACCCAGCACGAACGAAACAGCTTTCAGCATCTTCATGATCAGGGCCCTTTTACTTGAGCGGATTGTTCTGCGTGTCGCCCTTCTGCTGCGAGTAGTACGCAGCCACGGCGGCGATGTCCTGGTCGGACAGGCTGTCGGCAATCCCCCGCATGGTCGGATGCTTGCGATCACCCTTCTTGTAGCCGTGCAGCGCGTTCTCGATGTACTTGGCGCTCTGGCCGCCAAGCATGGGCACCTGATAGACCTCGGGGAACGACGCACGATAACCCGGAATGCCATGGCAGCCGATGCACATGGCCACTTTGTCGCGGGCGGTGTCGACATTGCCCTTGTCCTGGGCATGCGCTGCCGTTGCGGCCGCGCCCAACACTACCATCGTGAGGAGCTTTTTCATTTTCGTAGCTGATTGGGAAGTGTTAAACCGCGTGTGACCTGCCCCTGATTGGGGCGCCAGACGGCGTGCTACGAATGGGGATGGGGAGCGGATTGCCGGAGATCTGCCACGGGCGAAGCCGGTCAGACAAAGGCGCAGCCGGGGCGATATGCTGATGTGCCGCGGTGCTCTAACACCATTCTGCAACCATCTCGCGCTGTTGCCGCCTCCCGGTGATCTGCCATGTCTCTGGTGACAGAACTGCCGGGCGTGAGGAGGATATTGACTGGGGGGCGCGTCAAACCGGCGCATTGTACCGCAGCGTGCACGCGCCAGTCCACGGCGTGCGCCTTGGGGTGAGCCCCACTGAACGCGAATGTCGATCTGCTCTTATACTGGCCCATTCCGGCCGAATCTGGGGTTGTTGCCGCCCGTTGTTGCACGATTTCGGCCCAGCCGGTTGTTGTTTCCCATTGTCATTCGACCGGCCTGCCTGGCAGGCCGGCAGCGATACACCCAGGTTGCCTCATGTCCACCTCCGCCAACGCCAATCCGTCCCAGCAGGTCAAGTTCGAAGGTAGCGCCCAGTATGTGGCCACCGACGACCTGAAGCTGGCCGTCAACGCCGCGCGCACGCTGCAGCGCCCGCTGCTGATCAAGGGCGAGCCCGGCACCGGCAAGACCATGCTGGCCGAGGAAGTGGCCGCCGCGCTGGGCATGCCGCTGCTGCAGTGGCACATCAAGTCGACCACCAAGGCCCAGCAGGGCCTGTACGAATACGATGCGGTGTCGCGCCTGCGCGACTCCCAGCTTGGCGACGACCGCGTCCACGACATCAAGAACTACATCGTCAAGGGCGTGCTCTGGCAGGCCTTCGAAGCCGAGCAGCCCGTGGTGCTGCTGATCGACGAGATCGACAAGGCCGATATCGAGTTCCCGAACGACCTGCTGCGCGAACTGGACCGCATGGAGTTCTACGTCTACGAGACGCGCGAACTGATCAAGGCACGCCATCGCCCGCTGGTCATCATCACGTCGAACAACGAAAAGGAACTGCCCGACGCGTTCCTGCGCCGCTGCTTCTTCCACTACATCAAGTTCCCCGACGCCGAAACGATGCAGCAGATCGTTGACGTCCACTACCCCGGCATCAAGCGCGAGCTGGTGGCCGCGGCGCTGGAGGCGTTCTATGAGATGCGCAACCTGCCGGGCCTGAAGAAGAAGCCCAGCACGTCGGAACTGATCGACTGGCTCAAGCTGCTGATGGCCGAGGACATCCCCGCCGAGGCATTGCGCAGCCCCGACCGCAAGGCCTCCATTCCGCCGTTGCATGGCGCTTTGCTTAAAAACGAGCAGGACGTGCACCTGTTCGAGCGCCTGGTGTTCATGAACCGCGCCAACCGCTGACCGACATAGGCGAATGACGATGACGAAATTCGTCCAGCCCGTCACGCTGACCGGGCAACACGCCACGCTGGCGCCGCTGTCGGCCGGGCACCTGCCCGGCCTGCGCGAGGCCGCCGCCGACGGCGAACTGTTCCGCCTGTGGTACACCAGCGTGCCCACCCCCGAGGGCATGGCCGCCGAGATCGAGCGCCGCCTGGGCCTGCAGGCGCAGGATTCGATGCAGCCGTTCACGGTGCTCGATGCCGATGGCCGTGTGGCCGGCATGACCACGTACATGAATATCGACGGCAAGAACCGCCGCGTCGAAATCGGCTCCACGTGGTACGCCAAGCGCGTGCAACGTACCGCGCTCAACACCGAGTGCAAGCTGATGCTGCTGCGCCACGCGTTCGAGACGCTCGACTGCATCGCGGTGGAATTCCGCACGCACTGGATGAACCACCAGAGCCGCGCGGCCATCGCGCGCCTGGGCGCCAAGCAGGACGGCGTGCTGCGCAACCATCTGCGCATGCCCGATGGATCGTTGCGCGACACGGTGGTCTTCTCGATCATCGCCAGCGAATGGCCCACGGTGCGCGCGCATTTGCAATACCAGCTCGAACGTCCGCGTTGATCGGAGTCAAGCCATGCTGATCGACTTTTTCTTCTCGCTGCGCCACGCCAAGCTGCCGGTATCGGTCAAGGAATACCTGACCATGCTCGAAGCCCTGCGCGCGCAGGTCATTTCGCCGTCGATCGACGAGTTCTACTACCTGTCCCGCATGACGCTGGTCAAGGACGAGAAGCACTTCGACAAGTTCGACCAGACCTTCGCCGCGTACTTCAAGGGCGTGGAAAGCCTGGTGGACTGGAAGAGCGACATCCCGCTGGATTGGCTGCAGAAGACGCTGGAGCGTGAACTGTCCGCCGAGGAAAAGGCCAGGATCGAGGCCATGGGCGGGCTCGACAAGCTGATGGAGCGCCTGAAGCAGCTGCTGGAAGAGCAGAAGGAAAAGCACGAAGGCGGCAACAAATGGATCGGCACCGGCGGCACATCGCCGTTTGGCCATGGCGGCTACAACCCCGAGGGCATCCGCATCGGCGGGCCGTCCAAGGGCAACCGCACCGCGATCAAGGTCTGGGAATCGCGCGCCTACAAGGACTACGACGACCAGGTGGAACTGGGCACGCGCAACATCAAGGTGGCGCTGCGCCGCCTGCGCCGGTTTGCGCGCGAGGGGGCCGATACCGAGCTGGACCTCGACGACACCATCCACTCCACGGCGGCCAACGCGGGCATGCTCGACATCAAGCTGCGGCCCGAGCGCCACAACAAGGTCAAGGTGCTGATGCTGATGGATGTGGGCGGCTCGATGGACGACCACATCAAGCGCGTGGAAGAGCTGTTCTCGGCCACCAAGACCGAGTTCAAGCACCTGGAGTACTTCTACTTCCACAACTGCCTGTATGACTACGTGTGGAAGAACAACCGGCGCCGGCACGCGGAGAAGATCGCCACGTGGGATCTGATGCACAAGTACACGCCGGACTACAAGGTGATCTTCGTCGGCGACGCGACGATGAGCCCTTACGAAATCCTGCAGCCCGGTGGCTCGGTCGAATACAACAACCCCGAAGCGGGCGCGGTCTGGCTCAATCGCATGATCGAGCAGTTCCCGCGCTTTGTCTGGCTCAACCCCGAGCCCGAAGGCCTGTGGCAATACCGCCAGTCGATCACGGTCATCAACCAGATCATGAAGAACCGCATGTATCCGGTCACGCTGGCGGGGCTGGAAGAAGCGATGAAGGTGCTGTCGAAGTAATGGAAGTCATGGCCTGGTGGCGGGGGCGCGGCCGGCCGGTCACGCCACCACGTCAACGCCTTCCATCAGCCACTGCCGGAATGTCAGCAACGCCGGCAGGTGGGCCTTCTGCTCCGGATAGCACAGGTAGTAGCCCTTCCTGGCCAGCACGCGCGCCGGGTGCGCCACGGTCAGCGTGCCGGTGGCCAGTTCCTCCTCGATCAGGCAGCGCGGGATCAGCGCAATGCCCAGCCCGGACATGGCTGCCTGCGTCAGCAGCGTGAACTGGTCGAAACGCGCCCCGCTCCACGCCTGCCTTGTCGATACACCGAGTTCCGACAGCCAGTCGGGCCATGCCTCGGGCACGGTCGTATGGTGCAGCAGCGGATATCTGAGCAGCGCGGCCGGCGTCCGGGCCACGCCGTCGGGTTCGTGCCCGAGCAGCCCGGGCCGGCAGACCGGCAGCACCTCGCGGCCGGTCATGTAATCGGCCAGGCTGCCCGGCCAGACGCCGTCGCCAAAGCGGATGGCCGCATCGAGATCGGGTTGGGAAAAGTCGTAGCCCTGCGCATGGGGCACGAATTCGAGCGTGACCTCCGGATGCCTGGCGAAGAACTGCGGCAGCCTCGGAATCAGCCACTTCGCACCGAGCGTGGGCATGCTGGCGATATGCAGGATGCCGCCGCGCCCCTGGCGTGCAATCAGTTCCACGCTGGCTGCCTCGATCTCGCCAAGACTGGGCCCGATGCGCTCCAGGTAGCGCGCGCCCGCCTCGGTCAGCAATAGCCGCTGGCGCACCCGCTCGAACAATTCCACGCCCAGGAACGCCTCCAGGCTCCGCACCTGCTTGCTGACCGCGCCCTGCGTCACATGCAGTTCGCGCGCCGCCACCGTAAAACTGCTATGGCGAGCCGCTGCCTCGAAGGCCATCAGCTCGGTCATCGACGGACACAAGCGCCGCATACTGCACCCCTAACTTCAATACCAAATGGAATGAGCTAGGGATTTTAAATCGTTTGCTACGAAGTTGCATTGGCGCGCAGAATCAGGACGCACAATTTTTGCATGGCTCCTGAGTTGCACACGTTCGAGGCTTCCCATCAGGTCCGCAGAGACCGGCCTCTCTCTCCTTTCCCTTACCTTTCGACCGGATTCCTTTTCGATGCAACGCCGTCCCCTGCTCAAGATCCTGGCCGCCGCCACTGCCTTTGCTGCTGCCGGCCTGACCCTCCCTGCCTTTGCCCAAGGCACGTACCCGACCAAGCCGATCACGCTCGTCGTGCCGTTCCCGGCCGGCGGCACCACCGATATCGTCGCGCGTATCGTCGCCGACAAGCTGGGCCAGCAACTGGGCCAGGCCGTGGTCGTGGATAACCGCGGCGGCGCCGGCGGCAGCATCGGCACCGGCTACCTGGCCAAGGCCGCGCCGGACGGCTACACGCTCGGCATTGCCACCGCTTCCACGCACGGCATCAACCCGGCCGTGTACCCGCGCCTGTCGTACGACGCCACCAAGGACTTCACGACGATCACGAACCTGGCGTCGGTGCCGAACGTGATGAGCATCCACCCGGGCGTGAAGGCCACCGACATGAAGTCGTTCATCGCGCTGGCCAAGTCCGAGCCGAACAAGCTGGCCTATGGCTCGGCCGGCAACGGCAGCGTGTCGCACATGATGGGCGAGCTGTTCAAGATGAGCAGCAAGACCGAACTGCTGCACGTGCCGTACAAGGGCGTGGGCCCGGCGCTGAACGACGCGCTGGCCGGCCAGGTGCAGATCCTGTTCGACAACCTGCCGTCGTCGCTGCCGTTCATCGAAGGCGGCAAGCTGCGCGCGCTGGCCGTGGCCGCGCCCAAGCGCGTGGCCGCCCTGCCGAACGTGCCGACCTTCGCCGAACTGGGCCTGCCCGAAGTGAACGACGCCGCCTGGTTTGGCCTGATCGCCCCGGCCAAGCTGCCGGCCGATATCCAGGCCAAGCTGAACGCCGCGGCCATCAAGGTGCTGGCCATGCCCGAGGTGAAGGCCAAGCTCGAAAAGCTGGGCGCCACCCCGGTGGGCGACACGCCGCAGCACTTTGCGCAGCAGATCGCCACCGAAGTGGCCAAGAACAAGAAGGTGGCAGCCGCCGCCAAGATTTCCCTGGACTAAACCTCACCGGCAGTTCGTATGACCGAAGCAGAACGAAAGACCGCGGAAAGCCCGTACTTCCTGCACATGCCGGAAGGCGAGAGCGGCCCGCTCTTTCTTGACTCACCGCATAGCTGCACCACGTACCCGGCGGATTTCCGCTACGCCGCCAACCTGCCCCTGCCGCTGCTGCGGCAGGCGGAAGACACGTTCGTGGAACAGCTCTACGCCGATGCTCCGGCACGTGGCATCCCGCTGCTGGCCGCGGGATGCCCGCGCAGCTACCTCGACGCCAACCGCGGCCTGGAGGAAATCGACGCGGCGCTGCTGGACGCGCCCTGGCCGGGCCTGAAGAAGGAAACGTCCAAGACGCGCCTGGGCAAGGGCCTGGTCTGGCGCGTGCTGGACACGGGCGAGCCGATCTACGACCGCAAGCTGAGCGTGGCGGAGCTGCAGGCACGGATCGACAACTACTACCTGCCGTACTACGCGCAGCTGCAGAAGTTGTCGGACGCCGCCGTGGCGCGCCATGGCCGCGTGTTCCACATCAACTGCCACTCGATGCCGAGCGAGGCCGCGAAGTTCGCGACCGAGCATCCGGGCCTGCAGCATCCGGACTTCGTCGTGGGCGACCGCGACGGCACCACGTGCGACACGCGCTTCACCGATCGCGTGGAAGCGGTGCTCAAGGAGATGGGCTACGACGTGTGGCGCAATCACCCTTACAAGGGGGTGGAGATCGTGCGCGTGGTGGGCCAGCCGCAAGCCAACCGCCACAGCCTGCAGCTCGAAGTCAACCGCAAGCTCTACATGGACGAAGTGGGCCTGACCCACTCGGCCGGCTTCGACAAGCTCAAGCGCGACCTCAACGCGCTGATGGACGACCTGCTGCGCTTCGCCAGCACGTTCTGAGACACGTCCGGAACGGGCGCTGCAATGGCGCCCGGCGCCCCGGGACACGTCACTTGCGTGTCTCGGGGTTCGCCTGAGTTGCATGAGCACTGGGACATCTGCTACCGCGCACAGGTAATAGCGCCTGATGCGCGCAAGTTGTAAGCAGTTAGAACGAAGGGTAACAAGATTTAGGAACTTCGCCGGCAGGCTTTCCTCTATCATGGCAATCCTTCACCAACCCTCCTTGCTGAATCAGGCAAAGACGATCCCGTGATCAAACGAATTTCCAGACTGTTTGGCAGCCAGCTTCGCTTGCTGACTGCCGCAGTGGCAGGCGCGATCGCGCTGGCCGGCTGCGCCACCGCGCCGACCGACGACACCGCCCAGGCCGCCGCCCCGGCCACGCCGGCCGGCACGCCCGCCACCGCATCGGCCGCTCCGGCCAGCACCGCTGGCGTCAAGCCACCGCCCGTCGTCAACAAGAATCCGCCGACCACCACGGTCACGCTGCCCGACAAGGGTCGCGTGAGCCTGGCCGAGTATCGCGCGCAGATGCGCGAGCAGCTGATGAAGTCGGAGAATGCCACGGCCGACGTGGCGGACTGCGCCGCACATGCCAGCTGGGTGGTGCCGCGTTCGGCGTCCTATGACGCGCTGAAGATCCCCACCGGCGCGCTGTCGGCTGGCCAGGCCGCCGAGGAACGCTGGGAAGGCCGCTTCTCGCCTGGCAAGCAGGCGGTGCCGGTGAGTTCGGTGGTGACCTTCAATGCCACGGCCCACAAGCGCAAGGGCGAGGCCCAGTGGCAACCGGTCAAGGTGCGCTGCGGCTACAACGAGGGGATGATGCTGGCCTACGAACTGCTCGACAGCAACGGCGACACGATCACCGAGCCGGCGGCGGCCCCGGCCGTGCCCACGGCGTCGTCGTCGCACAGCAAGAAGAAGGGCAAGAGCAGCGCCAAGACATCGTCCGCGTCGAAGTCGACAACCAAATCGACGACCAAATCGACGGCAAGCGCCAAGAGCACGTCTTCCTCCTCCAAGACGAAAAAGAAGAACTGAGGCTATTGCCTGCCGCCTGTCGCGCTGCCGCCTGTCGCGCTGTCGATATCCGTATCTCTCTCCCACAGGCGGGAGTGGGATACGGAGAGGGCCTTGCCTCAGCCCAGATACTCCAGGATCGCCTGCAGCATGGCCGTGCCGAGCAGCGCGCTTTTTGCGCCGTTCCAGCCCACGGCCGCGTCGGGCAGGTCGGCGTTGTCCTTGAACGGCATTTCAAGCGTCAGCGCCAGGCAGCCGAAGGTATGGCCGATGTACTTCGAGGCCAGCTTCAGCGCGTCGGCGTTGTACTTGCTGGCGGCGTAGCCGTGCACGTCCTGGAAGTCGGGCGTGGCGCGCTTGAACGCTTCGATAAAGCGTGACTGCTGCTCGCGCTGGGCGTCGGTAAAGCCGGGCAGCATCTCGCTGCCGGCCACGAAGTTGTACGGCAGCGCCTCGTCGCCGTGGATGTCGAAGAAAAGGTCCACGCCGGTGCGCTCGATGGCGCGGCGCACATGATAGACCTCGGGGCTCGTTTCCTCGCTCGGCTGCATCCACTCGCGATTCAGGTTCGCGCCGGCCGCGTTGGTGCGCAGGTTGCCGCGCGACGAACCGTCCGGATTCATGTTCGGCACGATATGGAACACGGCGCGGTCCAGCAGCTTGCGCGCGACCGGATCGCCCTGCCACGCCCCGGTGCCGGTCAGGCGCTGCAGCACGCCTTCGCAGAACCACTCGGCCATGCTTTCGCCAGGATGCTGGCGCGCGATCATCCAGATCGTCTTCTTGCCCGGTCCCGGCTGGCCCAGCGTCACGCAGGTCAGGTCGCGGCCATCGACGGTGCTGCCCAGGTGCGTCAGCTTCGCCAGCGGCGACCGCTGGCACGTGGCCAGCAGTGCCAGGTGCCGTTCGTCGGAATACGGCTCGAAGTAGGCCAGCCACACGCTGTCGTGTTCGGGCGTGAACTCGACGGTCATCGTGGTGCCGTCGTACTGCGTCGGCACCCGGAACCAGTGCGCGCGGTCGTAGGACGCCACGGCGCGGTAGTCGCGCCAGCCGTCGGGATACGTGCACTCGCCGGCGTTCAGGAACTTCAGCCGGCACGCCTGGCCCGCAGCACCCTGCAGCCGGAAGTGGAACCACTGGCGGAAATCGGCGTGGGAATCCGCGCGGATGCGCAGGCGGATGTCGTCGGCGCGATCGATGGCTACGACTTCAATCGCGCCCGAATCGAACCGCGAGGAAACGTGGAGTGCCGAGGTAGGGAGTGCCGAGGTCATTGAATTTGTCCTTTTGTTCCTAGTCTTCCAGGCGGCGGCGGAAAACCCAGCGGGCATCGTCGGAAGCCGCCTTGTCGAACGCGTAGCCGTCTTCCTTGAACCGCTTGAGCTGCGCCGGATCGGTGACCCGGTGCGTGACCGCATAGCGGGCCATCGTACCGCGCGCGCGCTTGGCATGGAACGAAATGATCTTGTAGCGGCCGCCCTTCCAGTCCTCGAACACCGGCGTGATGACACGGGCGTCGAGCACCTTGGGGCGCACCACCTTGAAATACTCCTCGGACGCCAGGTTCACCAGCGTGGCCGCGCCCTCGTGCTTGAGGTCGGCCATGTCCTTGTTGAGCAGCTTCGTGACATCGTCGCCCCAGAACGCGTAGAGGTCGCGGCCAGCGGCGTTGTCAAGGCGGGTGCCCATTTCCAGCCGGTACGGCTGCATCCAGTCCATCGGGCGCAGCACGCCGTAGAGGCCGGACAGGATGCGAATGTGCTTCTGGGCGAACGCCAGATCGTCGGTGGACAGCGATTTGGCGTCCAGGCCATCGTAGACGTCGCCATTGAAGGCCAGCACGGCCTGCTTGCTGTTGGCGGCCGTGAATTCGGGCGACCAGTCGTCATAGCGCGTCACGTTCAGCACGGCCAGCTTGTCGGAGATATCCATCAGCGACGCCACATCCTGCGGCGCCAGCTTGCGCAGGCGCTCGATCAGCGCGGCGGAACGGTCGATAAAGCGCGGCATCGTGTGGGTCTTGACGCGCGGCGGTGTCTCGTAGTCCAGGGACTTGGCGGGAGACAGGACGATGAGCATGGCAAAATCGCGGGCAGAAACAAAGCTGAGATTGTAGCGAATGCCCACTGAAGTCACCGCCGGCGCCCTGCCCGGCACCTCCGCCCCCCGAGTCGTCCTCGATTCCAATGTCTGGGTCGACCTGCTGGTCTTCCGCGATCCGCACGTCGAGCCGATCCGCGCCGCGCTGGCGTCGGGCGCCATCGCGCCGGTCATCCGGGCCGACTGCCGCGAGGAACTGCGCCGGGTGCTGGCTTATCCGCAATTTGCCCGGTTCGCGGTCGATATCGATGCCGCGCTGGCCGAGGTAGACCGCCTGACCACGCTGGCGCCGGCGCCCGAACCGGCCGACGCCGGCACCATCCGCCTGCCCAGGTGCCGCGATACCGACGACCAGAAGTTCATCGAGCTGGCGCACTTTGCGCGGGCGGTGCTGCTGGTGTCCAAGGACAAGGCCGTCCTCAAGCTCAAGAGCCGCCTGCGCCGCACCAGCGGTGTGGATGTGCTGACGCCGCTGGCCTTTACGGGCTGGCTGGCCGCCCAGGCCGCCGCCGATGCCGCCGGCGCGCCTGAATCCGTCGCGCCCGCCCCGGCCGGCGATCCCCGCTAGAATGTCGCTCTGGTTTCCTGCCCGGCCCTATTCCGTTTCCGCCCAGTCATGTCCGAATCGACCCTCGCCCCGCTGAATCCGCTGAATCCGCCGCTGTCGCGCCTGCCCAACGTGGGCACCACGATCTTCACCGTGATGTCGGCGCTGGCCGCCGAAAAGAACGCCGTGAACCTGGGCCAGGGCTTTCCGGACTTCGATTGCGACCCGCGCATCGTCGATGCCGTGACCGGCGCGATGCGCGCGGGGCACAACCAGTACCCGCCGATGGCCGGCGTGCCGAAGCTGCGCCAGGCCATCGCAGGCAAGATCGCCAGTCTGTACGGCCATCAGTACGACTGGAACACCGAGATCACGGTCACGGCCGGCGCCACCCAGGGGCTGCTGACGGCCATCCTGTGCGCCGTGCACCCCGGCGACGAAGTCATCGTGCTGGAGCCGTGCTACGACAGCTACCTGCCGTCGATCGAACTGGCCGGCGCCAGGGCCGTGCCGGTGCGGCTGGAGGCCCCGCTGTTTCGCATCCCGTTCGACAAGCTGGCCGCCGCGATCACGCCCAAGACGCGCATGATCATGATCAACACGCCGCACAACCCCACCGGCACGATCTGGCGCGCGGAAGACATGCAGCAACTGGCCGATCTGCTGGCCGGCACCGACATCCTGCTGCTGTCCGACGAGGTCTACGAGCACATGGTCTACGACGGCCAGCAGCACGCATCGGTGTCGCGCCACCCCGAACTGGCGCGCCGCAGCTTCGTGGTGTCGAGCTTCGGCAAGACCTATCACGTCACGGGCTGGAAGGTCGGCTACGTGGCCGCGCCGGCCGCGCTGATGAACGAATTCCGCAAGGTGCACCAGTTCAACGTGTTCACGGTGAACACGCCGGTGCAGCACGGCCTGGCCGACTACATGGCCGACCCGGCGCCGTACCTGGACCTGGCCGGCTTCTACCAGGCCAAGCGCGACTACTTCCGCGCCGGGCTGGCCGATACGCGCTTCAAGCTGCTGCCTTCGGACGGCACATACTTCCAGTGCGTCGACTATTCGGCCATTTCCGATATGAGCGAGGCCGATTTCTCGATGTGGCTGACGCGCGAAATTGGCGTTGCGGCCATTCCGGTATCGGCGTTCTACTCGGAGCCGTGCGAATCGGGCGTGGTGCGCTTCTGCTTCGCCAAGAAGGAAGACACGCTCAAGCTGGCGCTGGAGCGGCTGGCCAGGCTCTGACCGGCCGGGCGGCTATAAGCGCCGCGCATCCCCGCCATGAAGAAAAGCCCCGCTGGCTTCCCGCCGCGGGGCTTTTTGCTTAATTTGGCGCGTTACTTGTTCCGGCTCAGCATCAGCTCGGTGTTGGCCTTGCGTTCGGCGTTGACCTTCTGCACGCTCGGCCGCTCTGCCATCGCCTTCAGGTAATCCTTGACCGGCAGGCCCGCCAGCAAGTCTTCGCCGTAGATGATCTTCGTGCAGGACGAGATCAGCGGCAGGTGGCACACGGCGGCGCAGTCGGCCAGCGTGAACGCGTCGCCGGCGATATATGGCGAGAACTTCGCCAGACGGCCGAACGCGGGGATGTACTTGTCCAGCAGGTTGCGCTGGCGCTCCTTGACGCGGTCACTGACCTTGCCGCCGAAGAACGCTTCGGCGTACAGCTCGCGGGCGGTCAACTCCAGGTATAGCTCCAGGAACGTGATGATTTCGCGCACCTTGCCCGCCTGGAACGGGTCCTGCGGCAGCAGCGGCGCCTGGATGTAGGTGGCTTCCAGGTACTCGACGATGGTTTCGGACTCGCACAGCGGGCCGGCATCGGTGATGATGTAGGGAACCTTGCCCAGCGGCGATGCCGACAGGTCGGTCTCGCCAATCCAGGCCAGCACTTCCTCGAACGGCAGGTTCTTTTCCAGCAGCGCCAGCTTGACCTTGTTGTAGTAGTTGCTGGCGGCAAAACCGCAGAGCTTCAGCATGTCGTCTATCTCCGGATTGGGATGGAATCTCCGGTGTCGGCCCGGGGCCGCACCGTCGCCGTCTGCCCTGCCAGACTTGGCCGATCAGCGCACGCCGCATGCGCGGCGCCTCTGTCGCGAAAGGTGCAGAAAACGTACGATCGTGCTAATTTAGCCACAACTTTTTTGGACCAACAATGAGCAATTCCACTATCCAGACGCTCGGCATCGTTGGCACTGGCGCCATGGGCCGCGGCATCGCCCAGATCGCCGCGCAGGCAGGCCTGACCGTACACCTGTTCGATACCAACGCCCAGGCCGTGGCCGCCGCGCGCCAGTATCTGCAGGATACCTTTGCCAAGCTGGCCGACAAGGGCAAGATCAGCGCCGCCGACAGCGACGCCGCGCTGGCCCGCGTGAAGGCCGCCGGCGCGCTGGAAGACCTGGCCGGCTGCGACATGGTGGTGGAAGCCATCGTCGAACGCCTGGACGTCAAGCGCGAGCTGGTGGCCAAGCTCGAAGCCATCCTGCGTGAAGACGCGGTGATCGCGTCGAACACCTCGTCGCTGTCGATCACGGCCATTGCCGTGGGCGCGAAGCAGCCGGGCCGTGTGGTCGGCTACCACTTCTTCAACCCGGTGCCGCTGATGAAGGTCGTGGAAGTGATCGATGGCCTGTCCGGCGACCCGGCCGTGGGCGACCGCCTGATGGCGCTGTCGCGCCGCATGGGCCATACGCCGGTGCGCTGCAAGGACATGCCGGGCTTTATCGTGAACCATGCCGGCCGCGGCATGAACATTGAGGGCCTGAAGGCCGCGCAGGAAGGCGTGGCCGAGTTCGTCGATATCGACAACATCATGCGCGAGCAGGCCGGTTTCCGCATGGGCCCGTTCGAGCTGATGGACCTGACCGGGCTCGACGTGTCGCACCCGGTGATGGAATCGATCTACAACCAGTTCTACCAGGAGCCGCGCTACCGCCCGTCGCCGATCACGGCGCTGCGTTCGGTGGGTGGACTGCTGGGCCGCAAGACCGGCGCCGGCTTCTATGCATACCCGGAAGGCCAGAAGCAGGTGCCCGCCGCAACGCCGGTGCCCGATGCGCGCCCGGCCAGCGTGTGGGTGAGCCGCGCCAACGCGCGTGGCAACGCCATGACCGTGAAGCTGCTGACCGCGCTGGGCGTGACCGTTGAAGCTGGCAACCAGCCTTCGGCCGACGCATTGATCGTGGTCACGCCGCTGGGCCTGGACGCCACCACCGCCGCGCTGGAAGAAGGCCTGGACGCCACGCGCGTGGTGGCCATCGACACGCTGCTGCCGTTCGAAGCCACCAAGCGCCGCACGCTGATGACCACGCCGGCCACCAGCGCCGCCGCACGCGATGCCGCCCACGGCCTGTTCGCCAGCGATGGCGTGCCCGTGACGCTGATCCGCGATTCGGCCGGCTTCATCGCCCAGCGCATCATCGGCTGCATCGTCAACATCGCCAGCGACATCGCGCAGCAGCGCATCGCCACGCCGACCGATATCGACCTGGCCGTCAACCTGGGCCTCGGCTATCCGAAGGGCCCGCTGGCACTGGGCGACACGATTGGCGCCGCTGTCATCCTGGACGTGCTGCGCAACATGAACCGCCTGACCGGCGACATGCGCTACCGTCCGAGCCCGTGGCTGTGGCGCCGCGCCGGTCTGGGCCTGTCGCTGCTGACCGAAGAAGCCTGATCGAGTGGGCGCCCCGCGAGAGACACGGGGCGCCCTTTGTGCATTTGCATCAAGAATTCGTTCCAAGATAACGAGGCTGCCATGACTGCCCAGTTGCTGTCCGAACGCGTCGACGCGACGCTCGTGCTGACCATCTCCAACCCGGAGGCGCGCAACGCGCTGCACCCAGACATCTACGCCGCTTCGCAGGAAGCGCTCGACGTGGCCACCCGCGACGACTCGATCCGCGCCGTGGTGCTGACCGGGGCCAACGGTGTGTTCTGCGCCGGCGGCAACCTGAACCGCCTGCTGGGCAACCGCTCGCAACCGCCGTCGGTGCAGGCCGAGAGCATCGAGACGCTGCATCAGTGGATCGAATCGTTCCACGCCTTTCCCAAGCCGATCATCGCTGCCGTGGAAGGTCCCGCCGCCGGCGCCGGGTTCTCGCTGGTGCTGGCCTGCGACTACGTGGTGGCCGCCAGCGACGCCAAGTTCGTGATGGCCTACGTCAAGGTTGGCCTGACCCCCGACGGCGGTGGCTCGTATGAAATCGCGCGGATGCTGCCGCGCCAGCTGGCCAGCGAAATCCTGATGGAAGGCAAGCCGGTGGACCCGGCCCGGCTGGCGCACTTCGGCATCGTCAACCGCGTGGTGCAGCCGGGCCATGCCCTGACCGAGGCATTGCGCATCGCCGAAAACCTGGCCAAGGAATCGCCCAACGCCGTGCGCGGCATGAAATCGCTGATCAACCATGCCGGCAGCGCCACGCTGACCGAACACCTGGCCGCAGAGCGCGACAGCTTCGTGGCCGCGCTCCATCACAAGGACGGCGGTGAAGGCATTACGGCGTTCCTTGAGAAGCGCAAGCCGAATTACAGGTAATCCCCACACCTGTAACGCGCCTTCGACAATGATCACAAAATAAAGACACTGCGGAGAGAGACAAAGATGAGCAGCAACGTATCGCACTTTGAAGGTACGCGCCCCGTGGCAGACCAGCAGCGTTTCGATGTGGGCGCGCTGGAAGCCTGGATGCGCGAGCATGTCGAGGGCTTTGCCGGCCCGTTGACCGTCGAGCAGTTCAAGGGCGGCCAGTCCAATCCCACGTTCAAGCTGATCACGCCGGGCCAGACCTACGTGATGCGCGCCAAGCCGGGCCCGAAATCGAAGCTGCTGCCGTCCGCCCACGCCATCGAGCGCGAATACCGCGTGATGAAGGCGCTGGCCGGCACGGACGTGCCCGTGGCCCACATGTACGCGCTGTGCGAGGACGAAGACGTGATCGGCCGCGCGTTCTACATCATGGAGTTCGTCAGCGGCCGCGTGCTGTGGGACCAGTCGCTGCCCGACATGACCACGGCCGAACGCGGTGCCATCTATGACGAGATGAACCGCGTCATCGCCGCGCTGCACTCGGTGGACTACCAGGCCATCGGCCTGGCCGACTACGGCAAGCCCGGCAACTACTTCCAGCGCCAGATCGAACGCTGGAGCAAGCAGTACAAGCTGTCGGAGACCGAATCGATCCCGGCCATGGACCAACTGATTGCCTGGCTGCCCGAGCATATTCCGCAGGAAGACCTGGACCTGACCAGCATCGTCCACGGCGACTACCGGCTCGACAACCTGATGTTCCATCCGACGGAGCCGCGCGTGCTGGCCGTGCTGGACTGGGAACTGTCCACGCTGGGGCACCCGATGGCCGACTTCGGCTACCACTGCATGAGCTGGCATATCGCGCCGGGCCAGTTCCGCGGCATCGCCGGGCTGGACCACAACGGCCTGGGCATTCCCGACGAGGCCAGCTATCGCCGCATGTACGAGCAGCGCACCGGCCGCCAGATCACTGGCGACTGGAATTTCTACCTCGCGTTCAGCATGTTCCGGATCGCGGGCATCCTGCAGGGCATCATGAAGCGCGTGGTGGACGGCACGGCATCGTCCGCGCAGGCCCTCGACGCCGGCAAGCGCGCCCGGCCGATGGCCGAGATGGGCTGGGAGTACGCGAAGAAGTCGGGGTCTTGAGCGGCCCCCTCCGCTGCCCGTCGTTGCTTCCCTTGCTCCCTTTCCCCACACGCTGGGAAGGGGAGCCAACGTCACCCTCCGCCCCATGTCATCAGACAACTGAGCACAAACCCGGAGCACATCCCGCTTTTCGCAGTGCGCCCCAGCCCCGTGCCAGCCTCCCGCCCCACCGCATTGTTGAGACATTTGGCGGCGGCTGCCTACGTGTTTTCCCGATAGACCCAATCGAAAAGCGGCCCTACACTGCGTCCATCGTTGTACGACGACTGATGATAAGTGTTGACTGGAGACACAGCATGACCTCTTCTCGCCGCCAATTCCTTGGCCAGCTTCCGGGCCTTGCGGCTCTTGGTGCCGTGGGCACGTCCGGCATCCTGGCACCCGCTACGGCCTGGGCGCAGGACAAGTGGCCAACCCGGCCGATCCGCCTGGTGGTGCCCTATCCCGCCGGCGGTTCGTCGGACATCATCGCGCGCCTGATCAGCAAGCAGCTGGGCGAAGCACTGGGCCAGCCGATCGTGGTGGACAACCGCCCGGGGGCCAACGGCAACATCGGCGCCGCCATGGTGGCGCAGGCCGGCACCGAAAACCACACGCTGCTGCTGTGCGACGTTGGCGCGCTGGCGATCACCCCCTCGGTCTATACCAAGCTCACATTCAACCCTGACAAGGATCTCAAGGGCGTGGCCATGCTGGCCTATTCGCCGCACCTGCTGGTCGTGCATCCGTCGGTACCGGCCAACAACCTCAAGGAACTGGTCGAACTGTCGCACAAGCAGTCGCTGAACTTTGCGGTCACCGCCATCGGCAGCGCACCGCATCTGGCCGGCGTGGCCGTGCAGCAGGCCACCAAGGCCGGCTGGCAGTACGTGCCCTACAAGGGCGGCGCGCAGGCGATTGCCGATACGGTTGGCGGTACCGCCCAGGTGCTGATGAACGGCATGCTGGCTACCTATCCGCACGTGCAATCGGGCAAGCTCAAGCTGCTGGCCGTGTCCAAGCGCACCCGCATGGCGCTGGTCGGCCAGACGCCGACGATTGCCGAAAGCGGCGTGCCGAATTTCGAATCGGGTACCTGGCAAGGCGTGATGGCGCCGGCCGGCATGCCCGATGCGCTGGTCCAGCGCATCAACACCGAGCTGGTGAAGATCATCCGCACGCCGGAGATCCGCGCCAACCTGGCCGGCCAGGGCGCCGAGGTCGTCACGATGTCCCCGGCCGACACCACCAAGTGGTTCCAGGCCGAGGAAAAACGCTGGGCACAGGTGGTGAAGGCGGCGGGGGTCAAGCTGGACGCATAAATCCGGCAGTCACAAGACATAGAACCGAAACGGGCGCGAATGTCGCGCCCGTTTTCCATTGCCGGCCGCCCGGGGCTGCAGCGACAGCCGCAGCCCACCGGCTCGCCACGCGACTCAGTCGCCCAGCGCCACGCCCTCCCGGCGTGGGTCCGCGCCACCGGCCCAGACTGGCTTGCCGTTGACCGTCTTGCGCATGATGGCCTGCGTGCCGCTGGTCATCTCGATCTCGGCCACCTGATGGCCCTGCTGCTTCAGCGCCTGCACCAGCTGCGGCGTGACCAGGCCACGCTCCACCTCGGTGGGGCCGTTGCGGCTGCCGAAGTTGGCCATGCCCACGGCCTGCTGCACATCCATGTCCCAATCGAGCAGGCCCACCAGCGTCTTCGACACATACTCGATGATCTGCGAGCCGCCCGGCGAACCCAGCGCGGCCACCAGCTTGCCGCTCTGGCGGTCGAACACCAGCGTCGGCGCCATCGACGAACGCGGACGCTTGCCCGGCTGCACGCGGTTGGCCACCGGCTTGCCAATTTCGGTCGGCGTGAACGAGAAGTCGGTCAGCTGGTTGTTGAGCATGAAGCCGCGCACCATGATGTGCGAGCCGAAATACGACTCGATGGTGGTCGTCATCGACAGCGCACCGCCACGATTGTCCACGGCCACGATCTGCGACGTGGAAATGCGCGGCGGCGAACGATCGGGCGCGAACGACACCTTCACGCCCGGCGGCGTGCCCGGCTGCGCCTTGCCCATGCTCTGGTCACCGATCTGCGCCGCGCGCTCGGCCAGATAGTCGGGATTGACCATCGCGGCCACGTCCACGGGCACGAAATCGGCATCGGCCACATAGAGGCCGCGGTCCGCATAGGCCAGCCGGTCGGCTTCGGCGATGGCGTGGACGGCCAGCGGATTCGGCTCCATCAGGGACGGCAGGTCCACCCTGGTCGGCTTCAGGCTGGCCAGCGCGTAGCGCGGGTCACGCTTTTCCAGCGCCTCCAGCGTGCCGAGGATCTGGGCGATGGCAATGCCGCCCGACGACGGCGGCGGCATGCCGCAGACCTTGTACTGCCGGTAGTCGGTACACACCGGCACGCGCACCTTGGCCTTGTAGCCCTTCAGGTCCGCCTCGGACAGGCTGCCCGCGTTCTGATGGCCGTTGACCTTGGCCGCGATATCGCGCGCGATCGGCCCGTTGTAGAACACGTTCGGACCGTTCTTCGCAATCTCGCGCAGCGTCTGCGCCAGTTGCGGATTCCGGATCATCGTGCCCACCGGCTTGGCCTTGCCCTGCGCGTCCAGGAAGTAGGCCGTCATCTCGGGCGACCCGCCCATGAACTTGTCGGCCGCCACCTGCGTGTAGAGCCGCTGCGACATCGGGAAGCCCTTGTCCGCCAGGCGGATGGCCGGCTGGAACAGCCGCGCCCAGGGCAGGCGCCCGTGCTCGCGATGGGCCATCTCCAGCGCGCGCAGCACGCCGGGCACACCCACCGACCGCCCGCCGATCTGGCCTTCGGAGAATTCCATCGGCTTGCCGTCGGCGCGCATGAACAGGTTCTCGGTGGCACCGGCTGGCGCGGTTTCGCGGCCGTCGTAGGCCTGCACGCGCTTGCCGTCCCAGTACATGATGAACGCGCCGCCGCCGATGCCGGTGGCCTGCGGCTCCACCAGCGTCAGGACGGCCTGCATTGCCACGGCGGCGTCGATGGCCGAACCGCCGGCCCGCAGGATTTCGCGGCCCGCCTCGGTGGCCAGCGGATTCGCGGCCGCCGCCATGTGCTTCTGCGCGAAGGTGGTGGTCATGTCGGGGCGATAGCCCGACGACACTTCGGGCGCCGGCGGCATCGCCGCCTGCGCGGGGGGCGCGGACGCCGGCGTGGCCGAGGCGGCGGGCGCGCCGGCGCCCTTGTCCGGCGTACCGCAGGCCGCCAGCAGCGCGGTCAGCGCCACGGCCAGCGCGCCACGCCAGCGCAGTGAATCGGAATGATGCGCGGTCGGGTCCGCGGAACGGGGTGCCACTGCTTCAGTCATGCCGTGTCTCCTGGTGGAAATCTCCGGCGATTGTAGCGGCGAAAAAGGCGGATGGATGTGCGAATCGTCTGAAAGCCAGCCTTGCGTTTCGGGGCAATTTTTCCTATGCGGCCGACGCCAGCCGGCCCGGCGGCACGGCATGGCCAGCGAGGCACCATATTTTGTCCATTTAACTCAACCCCATCTGTCACCCTGCTTCGTTCCATGACAGCCGCCGCCCGCCGAGCGGCAATCTATACTCGTTGCCATGACGCCTGCCAGCCCCGCCCCCGACATCGCTGCGCTGCCCGACGCCGACCTGATGCTGCTGGTGGCCGGCGGCGTCATCGAGGGCCCGATCGGCGAACTGTTCCGCCGCCACAATGGCGGCCTGTTCAACTACGTCGCCTGGCTGTGCCGGGGCGACACGGGCGAGGCCGAGGATATCGCGCAGCGGACGTGGATCCAGCTGATGACCCGCTGCGCAGACTACACGCCCACCGCCGCGTTCCGCACCTTCCTGTTCCAGATCGCACGCAATGCCTGGCTGGATCACGTGCGCAGCGCGCATGCCCGGTTGCGCGAATCGATCGACGAACACGAGCCGGCCATGCCGGTGGACGACCTGACACCCGAGACCGAGGCGCAATGGCGCGAGCATCTGGCCGGCGTGCGCCAGGCGCTGCTGCAATTGCCCGTGGCACAGCGCGAGGTGGTGGTGCTGCGCTTCTTCAGCGAGATGAGCGTCGAGGAAATCGCCGCGATGCTGGGCGAGAAATTCGAGACGGTGAAGAGCCGGCTGCGCTATGCATTTGCCCGGCTGCGCACGGTGCTGGCCGATGGCGGCATGGTGCCCGGGGAGCCCCGGCCATGACGACCCGGCCATCCGGCAATCCCGGCCACGACGCCGCTGAGCGGTTTATCGCCGGTGAAGACCGGCTGTCCGCGCTGTTGCGCGACGTGCCGCGCTTTGAAGCGCCCGCAAGCCTGGCCAGCGCCGTGGCCACCGCCGCGCGCGCGGTGCAGGCGCGCATGGCGGCCGAGGCCGAACGCGATGCGGTGCGGACATCGGCACCCCCGCCCACTTTTGGCGCACCGCCTACGCTATCCGACAGCGTGCTGCGCGAGGCCGCGCGATTGCAGGCTGCGCAGGCCGCGCGCCGCGATGTCGTGTTCGATCAGGTGTTGCAGGGCAAGCCCGCCGACGACGTACTGGGAGCGCCGGTCAGCGCGCCGACCGAGGCCTGGTTGCGGACGCAGGCCGCGCAGCACCGTGACGGCGCGGCTTCCACGGCGGCCGTCGCGCCGCCCCCCGCCCGGCGCCCCAATGCCGTGTCGCGATGGTGGCGTTCGCTGGGCGTCGCAGCCACTGCGTTTGCCGTCGCGGGCCTGGCCACCCGGATCGTGCTGAGCCAGCTTGATGACGGCACGCCAATGACGGCCTCGCTATCGTCGAATGTTGTCATCGCCGACGACGCGGGACCCGCCACGCGAGGCGCGCCGGCGCTGGCGTCCGCACCGGGGTCGGATGCCGCGCCGGCGATGGCGGCCCCGGCCGCGCAGGACGCGCCGAACATGCAAACCTCCGATGCCACGTCGGCTGCCGCCCCGGCGCGCGCGGCACCCCAGGCGGGGTCCGTACGTCGGCCGACCACGCCATCGCCCACTGGCCGCAAGGACCCCGCCCCTTCGACCGCACCGGCGGTGGCCACTGCGGAATCCACGCCTGCCGCGCCCGCAGCCCCTGCCGCACCGGCTATCCTGGCCGCGCCGCCGCCCATGGCATCGGCGCAGGTCCCGACCGACGCGGCACCGGCACCAGGGGCGGGCGCCGAAGCGCGCGCGCGGCGCGTGCCGCAGTCGGCGTACATGGCGGCGCCTGCCCCGGCGCCAGCTGAGTCGCTGGCCGCTTCAAAGGCCACGGCGCAGGCGGCTGTGCCGGAAGCGCGGAAATCGGCCACCGTCACGCTGGAGGACGATCCCGCTTCGGTCGCCATGCAGTGGCGCCCCGGCAAGGGGCTGCATGTCTGGAGCGCCGAGCCCGACAATGCGGCCGTGCGCGATTGGGTGGCCCGGCTATGGGCGGCCATGCCCGCCGATGCGCGCCCCGTGGCGCCTTACGGCATCCAGCGCGACGACGCGCTCGCGCGCGGCCAGCTGCGCATCGAACAGGGCACCGAGCCACCAGGCGTCAACTAGGCGCTGACACGAAAAACGGGAGGCAGATGCCTCCCGTCTTCCTTCCCGTGGCGCGCATCCGGCGCGATTCCGGCCCGATCGATCACGGCGTTACAGCGTGGTGAACGACCAGTTCAGATTCACGCCCTGCCCGTTCAGCGTACCGCTGACGGTGACGTTGTAGCGCGTCTTGCCGGCCAGCGGCGCGGTCGGCGTGCAGATCGCCAGCCCGCTCGCCGCGCCGGACATGCCCGACGTGCGCGCATCCACCTTCTCGCACGGCACGCCATTGCCCGCCGCATCGGTAATCGCGAACGTGTCGGCGTTGAACGCCAGCGACGTGTTCACCGCCTGCACCGTCACCGGGTAGCCCATGGTCTTGCCCGCGTAGGCAGGCGCCGGATTCGGGCTCTCGTTGTTGACCCAGCTGACCGGCACATCGGCCTGGCCGTTGTACGGATACGCCACCATCTGGTTGTCGGCGCCGCCCTGGCTGCGGTCGGCCAGGTCGATGGTCTGGAAGGCGTACGCCTGCGTGCCGCCGCTGCTGCCCGCACCCAGGCTTTCGGCAAACCCGCTGCCGGCCGATCCGTAGCTGCCCAGCAGGGCGGCGCGATGGAACGGGGCATCGACCAGGTCGATCACGAGCTGGTCCTTCGGCGTCATCGACAGGCTGGCGCCCGCTTGCGACGTCCAGCGATTGGCGCCGGCCACCACTTCGGCCGTGGCGTTGCTCGGGTACGCAGCCTGGATGCGGTCGTTCGGGGCGGCGCCGGTGTAACCGGTCTTGCCCGATTGCTCATCGTGCGTCAGCGTGTTGTTGGCCAGCATGTAGGCCGTGTGGTTCTGGGCCACGGTGTTGAGCGGGTCGCGCGCGGTCAGCGGGGCCAGGCCCACCTGCTCGCGGCGATAGTTGGCGTAGCACAGACCTGCGCTGCGCGCGTCGGCCAGCACCTTGTAGCCGGATACGCCTGTCCCGCGCGCGGGCAGCAGCGCGACGGAGCCGGTCACGGGAGCCGGTGCGGCGCCGCTGACGGTGTAGCAGGCGCGGTCGGTGCCGCTGGCGGTCGGCGCGGCGGCGGCCTGGCCGCTGGCGGCCGGCTGGGTCGCGGCGCCCGATTGGGCGGCGCTGCTACTGCTGCCGCCCGCGGCGGTTGCCGAACCGCCGCCGTCACCGCCGCCGCAAGCGGCCAGCGTCAGGGCCGCAAAGGCGGCCATGGCGCCGAGTGCCATCGGCCGTCCGTAAATGAAAGCAGTGCGCAAGAGTTTCCCTGGCATGTCGGCGTGCCTCGATGTGATAGGTCTGGATTGGGGAAACTGCCCGCATCCCGGTGTGTGGGCCGGGACGACGCCTGGGCGCTGCTGCGCCGCCAAATGAGGCGTCGGGGACAGATGGAACGCAGTGATGGTAGGGACACCCTCCATCATCGTCCATCTTTCGAACACTTTCTTACGCTGTGATCCGAGCGCGCTGCACGCGCACGGCGCGGCGCCAGGTGCGGCGCCAGTGCGGCGCCAGGTGCGGCGCCAGTGCGGCGCCGATGCGTCAGCTTGCGGGCGCGTCCGAGACATCGCCCATGCCGCTGCCCAGCGACGTCATGACCGCCATCAACTGTTCGCGCAGCCAGCGGTTGGCGCCGTCGTTCTCGCCCCCCGCATGCCAGTACAGATGCAGTTCCAGCGACGGCACCTTGAACGGCAGCGACAGCAACCGGTTGGCATAGGGCTCGTTGGCAATGCGCGCGTAGCGCAGCGGCAGCGTGGCCAGCAGATCCGTGCAGCTGACCACGCGGCAGGCGGCCGCATAGTGCTGGCAGCGCAGCCGCACGCGGCGCGTCAGGCCCATGCGGTGCAGCGCCTGGTCCTCCAGCCCTGCCCCGCGCCGGCGCGACGATACGTGCACGTGTTCGGCTGCCAGATAGCGTTCCAGCGTCAGTTCCTTCTTCACCAGCGGATGGTCTCGCCGGGCCAGCACCACCATCGGGTCCGACATGAAGGCGCTGTGATGGATGGCCGGCGACACCGGCAGCAGGATGTCGATGGCGGTATCGAGCGTGCCGGCCAGCAGTTCGGACTCCATCTCGCGGCGGTCGAAGCGGATCGCCGCGATTTCCACGTGCGGCGCCATGGCGGTCACGCGCGCCATCAGCGGCGGCAGCAGCGTGCTTTCCAGCGCGTCGCGCATGCCGATGGTGAAGCGCCGCGTGGTGTTGGCGGGGTCGAAGTGCGGCGTGTCCTGCAGGGTCCGCGCGAACGACTGCAGCGCGCCGCGTACCTCGCTGGCCAGCGACCGCGCCAGCGGCGTGGGGGCCATGCCCTGACCGCGCCGCTCGAACAGCGGATCGTCGAACAGCGTGCGCAGCCGCCCCAGCGCGTGGCTCACGGCCGGCTGCGTCAGGTTCAGTTGCCGCGCCGCGGCCGTGATGCTGCCTTCGCTGTAGATGGCGTCGAACACCACGAAGAGATTGAGATCGATCCGGCTGAGTTGCATGGCACCTTCCTGCGCGCGTGCTTTACTGAGGCATCAATGTCGCGCATTCTGGCACGGAATGCACAATATTGATACTGACCAATCCAGAAAATTCATTTTTCTTATTAGTCACGTTCCGATACAGTAACCACAGTCGGCACGGCGTGCCCATCAAACCCCGAGGAGACCCCATGCAATTCGAATACTCGCCCAAGGTCAAGGACATGCAGGCCAGGCTGCTGGCTTTCTTCGACGAGCACATCTACCCGAACGAAAAGCGTTTCTACGCCGAGGTGCAGGCCAACCGCGAGGCCGGCAATGCATGGGTGCCGACCAAGGTCGTCGAAGAACTGAAGCCGCTGGCGCGCGAAGCAGGCCTGTGGAACCTGTTCCTGCCGCGTTCGAAGCGGGCGCCGGAAGGCCTGTCGAACCTGGAATACGCGCCGATGTGCGAGATCATGGGTCGGGTGCCCTGGTCCGCCGAGGTGTTCAACTGCGCCGCGCCGGACACCGGCAACATGGAAACGCTGGAGCGGTATGCATCGGAGGCGCTCAAGGACCAGTGGCTCGAACCGCTGCTCCGCGGCGAGATCCGGTCGGCGTTCCTGATGACCGAGCCGGCCGTGGCATCGTCGGACGCCACCAATATCGAATGCCGCATCGAGCGCGACGGCGACTATTACGTGATCAATGGCACCAAGTGGTGGTCGTCGGGTGCCGGCGACCCGCGCTGCAAGGTCTACATCGTGATGGGCAAGACCGATCCCCAGGCGGGCCGCCATGAGCAGCAGTCGATGATCGTGGTGCCGGCCGACACCCCGGGCATCACCATCAAACGCTTCCTGCCGGTGTTCGGCTACGACGACGCGCCGCACGGCCACATGGAAATCGAACTGAAGAACGTGCGCGTGCCGGCCAGCAACATCCTGCTGGGCGAAGGCCGCGGCTTCGAGATCGCACAGGGTCGCCTGGGCCCGGGCCGTATCCACCACTGCATGCGCAGTGTCGGCGTGGCCGAGCGCGCGCTGGAACTGATGTGCAAGCGCAGCCTGGAGCGCGTGGCGTTCGGCAAGGAAGTGGCCCGTCAGGGCGTGACGCAGGAGCGCATCGCCGAAGCCCGCTGCGATATCGAGATGGCCCGCCTGTTGACGCTGAAGGCGGCCTACATGATGGACACCGTGGGCAACAAGGTGGCCAAGGCCGAGATCGCGATGATCAAGGTGGTGGCACCGAACGTGGCGCTGCGCGTGATCGACTGGGCCATCCAGGTACACGGCGCCGCGGGCGTGTCCGGCGACTTCCCGCTGGCCAACTGGTGGGCGCACCAGCGCACGCTGCGCCTGGCCGACGGCCCGGACGAGGTGCACCGCAACGCCATCGCCAAGCTGGAGCTGGCCAAGCACATGAACGTCAGCGCCGACAGCATCCGGATGCCCGTGACGCGCGGCGCCTGACAGGCGCGAAAAGCCTGCCCGACCGACAAGCCCGGCCCCGTGCCGGGCTTTTTCATGTGCTGGCAGCAGGGTTATTCACTCTGTGCTTAAATGCCCCGGCCAATCTTCCATGGAGAGCGTTGCACATGATCGACGTCTACACCTGGGCCACTCCGAACGGCCACAAGGTCCATATCATGCTTGAGGAATGCGGCCTGGAATACAAGGTCCATCCCATCAATATCGGTGCCGGCGACCAGTTCGGCGCCGACTTTCTCAAGATCAGCCCCAACAACAAGATTCCGGCGATCGTCGACAGCGACGGCCCCGACGGCAAGCCGATCTCGCTGTTCGAATCGGGCGCGATCCTGCTGTACCTGGCCGGCAAGACCGGCAAGTTCCTGCCCGACGACGTGCGCGGCAAGTACGACGCGCTGCAGTGGCTGATGTTCCAGATGGGCGGCGTGGGCCCGATGCTGGGCCAGGCGCACCACTTCCGGATCTATGCGCCGGAAAAGATCGAGTATGCGGTGAACCGCTACACCAACGAGGCCAAGCGCCTGTACGGCGTGATCGACAAGCAGCTGTCGGCCCACGCCTGGCTGGCCGGCGACAGCTATTCGATCGCCGACATTGCCACGTTCCCGTGGCTGCGCAGCTGGCAAAACCAGGGCGTGGAACTGGACGACTACCCGCACCTGAAGCGCTGGTTCAACGAAATTGCCGAGCGTCCGGCCGTGAAGCGCGGCGTGGAGGTTCTGGCCAAGGAACGCAAGCCGCTGCAGTCGGACAAGGAACGCGAAATCCTGTTCGGCGCCACGCAGTACCAGCGGCGCTAGGCACGGGCGTCACCCGGACGGGTGACGTGTCCTCCACGGACTCAGGCCGGGCGTCTGGGTCCGGCCGTTGCCGGAATGACACAGAAATGAGAATCGATGCGGCCCATGGCATCGGGTGTCGGGGTCGGGTGACAACGCCTCTCCCGGCAGGGGCACGCGCATATCGGCATCGCATTTTGTTTAAATTGGAGCGTGCCCGGAGGGATGGCGGGATGCCCAATGGTCCGCGTGGCGCGGATTCCAGCCCATGGACGTGTTGTGGACCCCCTGTGGGATGGCGGTCTGTGATGACTGCCCGGCACGGCAACTGTGCCGCATTGGTGACAGGTGTATCGCTTACGATGAGGAACCGGCACCGATAGAACGACCAACTATAAGTTGTCGTTCCGCATAGATCGAGCCCTTAGTCTCGATCGACTTAGCGACTTACTATCCACACAGCAGCATATGACAGCAGACCCACTCAAGCTGTTCGGGCGACATTTGACCTGGTTGCGCAAGCAACGTGGCTGGTCTCAGGAGGCGCTGTCGCTGGAAAGCGGCCTGGCCCGATCCTACCTCAGCGGCATCGAGCGCGGCACGCGCAATGTTGCCCTGTATAACATTTGTACCCTTGCCGACACGCTCGGCGTTTCGCCTACCGAGATGCTTGACTTTTCGAAGCATCGGCCCGAAGAGGCGCAGGAAGCCCCGCGCTCGCCGTTCGACGCCGAGCAGTCTCCGTCGGTACAGGCAACGCTGCGCTATATGGCCGATCTCAACGACGTCGATCGCGATGTCGTGGCTGGCGTGGCACGGGCACTGGCGCGCCGGCACGCCCGTTGAAACGCCCCGCCCACGGCGGGGTGCCTGCAGGGCTCAGACGTTCAGCATGCCCTGCTGCTCGATAAAGGCAATCACCTGGTCCAGGCCTTGCCCTGACTTCACGCTGCCCATCACGAACGGACGATCGCCACGCATCTTGCGCGTATCGCTTTCCATGATGTCGAGCGACGCCCCCACGTAGGGCGCCAGGTCGGTCTTGTTGACCACCAGCAGGTCGGATTTCGTAATCCCCGGTCCGCCCTTGCGAGGAATCTTCTCACCCCCCGCCACATCGATCACGTAGATCGTCAGATCGGACAGTTCCGGGCTGAAGGTCGCGGCCAGATTGTCGCCGCCCGATTCGATGAACACCACGTCGGCATCCGGAAACCTGGCCAGCATGCGGTCCACGGCCTCCAGGTTGATCGAAGCGTCCTCGCGGATCGCCGTATGCGGGCAGCCGCCCGTTTCCACACCCATGATGCGCTCGGCCGGCAAGGCACCCGAGATGGTCAGCAGGCGCTGGTCTTCCTTGGTGTAGATATCGTTGGTGATGGCCACCAGGTCATAGCGGTCGCGCATGGCCTTGCAGAGCATTTCCAGCAGGGTGGTCTTGCCGGAGCCCACGGGGCCGCCCACGCCAACGCGCAGCGGAGGATTCTTCTTGGTACGGGTCATGATTCGGTCCAGGAACGCTAGGAGCGGAAAAGCCGGGAATACTGGGTCTCATGTCGCGCGGACAGCAGGCCCAGCATCGGAGAAAACGTGGAAAGCTGCGGCGGGTCGGCATCGGCGCGACGGGCCGCCTCTTCCACGGTGTCGAGCACATGGCGGTGCAGGCCGCGCAGGATCTGCTGGCCGGCCACCTGGCCCAGCGGCACCGCCTTGAGCGCGGCGGCCACCTGGTTTTCGGCCCAGTTGAAGGCGTAGGCGGCCAGCCCTTCGCGGGCATCGATATCCAGCGCCACGCACGCCGCGGCAAAGGCCGTGGGCAGGCACAGCGGCGACAGGCTGCGCAGGGTGTCGCGCAGCGCCGCATCGCCCCATTCCATCTGGCCGATCAGCCTGGCCAGCGACCAGCCCATCTGCTCGGTTTCGAGCCGCAATTCGGACGTTTCCCGGGTCACGTGGAACCAGTCGTTCCAGCGGGCGACCGCGGCCGCGTCCTGCTGCCGCCAGGCACGATGCAGCAGCAGCCAGACCGGCGCCTCGCATTGGGCCTGCACCTGCACGAGGTTGTCGCGAATCCAGTGCTCGGCCGTGCCGGCGTCACTGACCAGCCCGCAATCGATGGCCGCCTCCAGCCCCTGCGAATAGCTGAACCCGCCAATGGGCAACGCCGGCGATGCCAGGTGCAGCAGCGATATCAGTTGGGGGAGCGCGGTCATGACCAATGGCTCCGATTGCACGTTGCCGGCAACGTGGCGGGCTCGCCCTCTCCCCCAGCCCCTCTCCCGCAGGCGGGAGAGGGGAGAACACCGACTGCATTTGCTGCGCTGGTGGGAGAGGGAGCCAGCGGTTCGACCAGCCCATTGACGAGAGCAGCTTGACGAATGGCTTCCAGCACACCCTCGATCTGATCGTGGATCTCGTTGTTCCAGAAGCGGAGCACGGTGTAGCCCTGTTCCCGCAACCAGATATCGCGATCGACATCTCGAAGCGAGCCGTGCTGACCACCGTCGGCCTCGACGATCAGTTTGTGCGCCATGCAGATGAAATCGGCAATATACGGGCCGACTGGCTTCTGACGTTTGAATTTCAGGCCCAGGAAACGGCGGGCACGCAGGAAGTACCACAGGCGCTCTTCAGCTGCGGTTTGATGCGAACGTAGCTGTTTCGCGAATTCGTGGTGGGTCAGCCGCCTGCCCTCTCCCCCAGCCCCTCTCCCGCTGGCGGGAGAGGGGAGAGAACCAGCGGCATTTGCCACCTCGGTGGTGGTCTCCGCATTCCCGCACGCAGGAGAGGGGAGAAAACCCGCGGCATTTGCCACCTCGGTGGTGGTCTCCCCTCTCCCGCGCGCGGGAGAGGGGTCGGGGGAGAGGGCAAGCGCCTGATTCACGATGCCATCCGGTTAATGCTTGTGCCCGCAGTGCTCATCATGCACGTGGCCGTGGTCATGGTCGTGCGAATGACCGTGGTCGTGACCGTGACCATGCGCATGCCCGTGATGCTCGTGGAACACCGCCTGGGCCGCCGCGTAGTCTTCGGCGAACGTCGCGTCATGGCCGTGCTTGTGGCCGCCGCCGTAGGCGCCCGCTTCTGGCTCGAATGGCTGTTCGGCGCGCGCGATCTGCACGCCCAGGCGCGTCAGCATGTCGGCCAGCACCGGATCGTATTCCAGGCGCAGGTAGTCGCGCCCCACTTCCACTGGCGTGTGGCGGTTGCCCAGGTGATACGCGGCGCGCATCAGGGCCAGCGGGTCGGTGGCCGTCACCTGCAGCACCGATTCCGGCGCGGCCTGCACCTCGACGAAGGTGCCGTCTTCGGCCACCAGCAGGTCGCCGCCGCGCAGCACGGTGCCGCGCGGCAGGAACAGCGCCGCTTCGGCGCCGTTGTCGAGCGCCGCGCGCAGGCGGCTCTTGCTGCGGTCGCCGAACGGCAGGACCAGCTTGGGGGCGCGCCGCACCAGCACCGGTGCGATACCGTGCGGCGCGGGCAGGACTTTGTCGATCTTGATCACGGCTTCAGCTTCAGAACAGGAAGTAGCGTTGCGCCATCGGCAGCACCGTGGCGGGCTCGCACATCAGCAACTGGCCGTCGGCCACCACCTGGTAGGTCTCGGGGTCCACGGTCACGTGCGGCTGCCAGTCATTGTGAACCATGTCGCGCTTGTTGACCGAGCGGCATCCGCGCACGGCGGCCAGCGTCTTGGCCAGACCGTAGCGCCCGCCCACATCGGCCGCCAGTGCGGCCTGCGAGACAAAGGTCAGCGACGACTTCGGCAGCGCCCCGCCGGCCGACGCGAACATGGGCCGGTAATGCACCGGCTGCGGCGTCGGGATCGACGCATTGGGGTCGCCCATGGCCGCCGCCGCGATCATGCCGCCCTTCATGATCAGGCTCGGCTTCACACCGAAGAACGCCGGCTTCCACAGCACCAGGTCGGCCCACTTGCCCACTTCGATCGAGCCCACCTCGTGCGCGATGCCGTGCGTCAGGGCCGGGTTGATCGTGTACTTGGCGATATAGCGCCGCACGCGGAAATTATCGTGGCCACCGCGCGCGTCGTGCGGATCGCCGGGCAGCTTGCCGCGCTGGGCTGCCATCTTGTGCGCGGTCTGCCAGGTGCGGATGATGACCTCGCCCACGCGGCCCATGGCCTGGGAATCGCTGGAAATCATCGAGAACGCGCCCAGGTCGTGCAGGATGTCCTCGGCGGCGATGGTCTCGCGCCGGATGCGCGACTCGGCGAACGCAATGTCCTCGGCGATGGCCGGGTCCAGGTGATGGCAGACCATCAGCATGTCCAGGTGCTCGTCCAGCGTGTTCACCGTGTACGGCCGCGTGGGATTGGTCGACGACGGCAGCACGTTCGATTCCCCGCACACCTTGATGATGTCCGGCGCATGGCCGCCGCCCGCGCCCTCGGTGTGGTACGTATGGATCGTGCGGCCCTTGAACGCGGCGATGGTCGCCTCGACGAAGCCGCCCTCGTTCAGCGTATCGGTGTGGATGGCCACCTGCGTGTCGGTATCGTCGGCCACGGACAGGCAGGTGTCGATGGCCTGCGGCGTGGTGCCCCAGTCCTCGTGCAGCTTCAGGCCGATGGCCCCCGCTTGCACCTGCTCGGTCAGCGGCGCCGGCTGGCTGGCGTTGCCCTTGCCCAGGAAGCCGATATTCATCGGGTAGGCATCGGCGGCCTGCAGCATGCGCTCCATGTACCACGGTCCCGGCGTGACGGTGGTGGCGAAGGTGCCCGTGGCCGGGCCGGTGCCACCGCCGATCATCGTGGTCACGCCGCTCATCAGCGCCTCGTCGATCTGCTGCGGGCAGATGAAGTGGATGTGCGTGTCGATGCCGCCCGCCGTGACGATCATGCCCTCGCCCGCGATCACCTCGGTGCCAGGGCCCACGACGATGGTCACGCCCGGCTGGATGTCCGGGTTTCCGGCCTTGCCGATACCCGCGATGCGGCCGTGCTTGAGGCCGATGTCGGCCTTGACGATGCCCCAGTGGTCGATGATCAGCGCGTTGGTGATGACGGTGTCCACGCAATCCTTAGACATGCGCTGGCTCTGGCCCATGCCGTCGCGAATCACCTTGCCGCCGCCGAACTTCACCTCCTCGCCATAGATCGTGAAGTCCTTTTCCACCTCGATGACCAGGCCGGTATCGGCCAGCCGCAGGCGATCGCCGGTGGTGGGGCCGAACATCTCGGCGTAGGCCTGCCGTGAAATCTTCACGCTCATCACAGTGCTCCCATGATCTTGCCGTTGAAGCCGTAGACGATGCGGTCGCCATCGAGCGCCACCAGCTGCACCGTGCGCGACTGGCCCGGCTCGAAGCGCACCGCCGTGCCGGCCGCGATGTCGAGCCGGAAGCCGCGCGCGGCTTCGCGGTCGAACGACAGCGCCGCATTGGTTTCGTAGAAGTGGAAGTGCGACCCTACCTGCACCGGCCGGTCGCCCGTATTGGCCACGGTCACGCTGACCGTGGCGCGGCCCGCGTTCAGTTCGATCTCGCCGTCCAGCGGCATCAGTTCACCGGGAATCATCGCCTGGCTCCTTTGCGAACGTCAGGCCACCAGCAGGCCAACGCCATACAGCGCCACGCCCGCCCCGGCCACGCGTGCCATCCAGCCCGCATGGCGACGCAGGAACGCGCCAACGCCAATACCCATCACATGCAGCGTCATCGTGCTGACGGCAAAGCCGCCCACATAGGCCAGCACGCCGGGCAGCGCCGCCGCGGTGGCCGGCAGCTCCGCACCGTGCGCGTAGCCGTGGAACAGCGCAAAGCCGCCGACGATGGCCATGCCGGACAGCGCCGGCAGCTTCGCACGCATCGCCACCAGCAGGCCGATCACGAGCAGCGAGACCGCGATCATCGGCTCCACGGCCGGCAGCGTCACCCCGGCCAGCCCCAGCGCGGCGCCCACCAGCATCATCGCGACGAAGGCCAGCGGCAGGCGCAGCATGTCCAGCTTCGACGCCCCCTGGCCGAAGGCACCGTTCGGCGTGGCGATCAGTGCGCTCCAGACTCCAACGGCGGCCATCGCCAGCAGGTGGTCGGCACCGGTGAACGGGTGGGCCAGGCCGGCGAACAGGCTGGCGCCGACCGTGGCGGCGTCGTGGCCGGGGTGGGCGAAGGCGGAGACGGCGGCCAGCGAGAGCGTGGCGCCGGTCATGACGCGGGCGAAAGTCGGGCGTTGCATAGGGTTGGTCCTCTTCTTGTTGAGCGTTCGGTTCGGGCGATGGGCCGGGATGGGCCGGGGATGGGCCGGGGATGGGCTTCAGACGATCGGGTGGTGCACGGTGACCAGCTTGGTGCCGTCCGGGAACGTGGCTTCCACCTGGATTTCCGGAATCATCTCGGCCACGCCGTCCATGACGTCCTCGCGGCGCAGCACCGTGGTGCCTTCGTGCATCAGTTCGGCCACGGTGCGGCCATCCCGCGCGCCTTCCATGATGGCGGCGGTGATCAGCGCCACCGACTCGGGGTAGTTGAGCTTGAGCCCGCGCGCCCGGCGGCGCTCGGCCAGCAGGGCGGCGGTGAAGATCAGCAGCTTGTCTTTCTCGCGCGGCGTCAGTTCCATGTTGGCTTTTCCGTTCTGGTGTTCTTGTTGGCGTTCTTGCTGGCGTTCTTGTTGATGTGCCGTCAGGTGGCCCAGAGCCGCAGGGGCCGGGCCGGCACGCCGTGGATCGGCATGCGCAGGGTATTCCAGCAATCGATCATCAGGTGGCGCACCGCCTCCATGTCGCGGCCCAGCACGCGGACCAGCAGCATCGACTGGCTTGCCGGTTGCCCACGGCCTGCCAGGCAGGTCACGCCGGCCCGGAGGTCCGGGCGATACGGCAACCGTTCGGCCAGCGATTCGGCCAGTTCCTGCGTGGCGCCCTGCCCCACGGCCCACAGCGTGGCCAGGATGGGCAGGCCGTCCATGCCGGCCAGCGCGCCGCGCAATGGCGAGCCGGCGTCGAGAAGCGATTGCTCGATCCACAGCGCACCGTCCAGGCCGGCAATACGTGTATCGAGCCGCAGCGAACCGCGCACCCAATGCTCGCCCGAAGCCAGCCGGCCCAGCACCACGGCGTCCCAGCCGATGGCGCTGCCGCCGGGCGCCACCACCACGTCGGTGGCAATGCGCGCCCGGGCATCGTCGAACACGATGTTCTCCTGCGGCAGCCAGTCCAGCCGGGCCCCTTCGGCCACTTCGATACGCACCTGCTGCGCCGCGTCGCGGCCCTGCGACTTGTACCACTTGGTGGCGCCCGGCGTCGCCAGCACGGCGTGCGCGCCGGCTTCCACGGCGATGTCGATATCGAGCAGATCACCCCCTGCCACGCCGGCCGGCGGGTGCAGCACCACGCCATGACAGATGGCCCCTTCGGGGTAGAGCGGCTTCTGCACGCGCAACGGCCCCTCGTGCCGGCGCTCGACCATGGCGGTGCGGCCCGCGCGGTCTGCAAAGCGCAGGCGCAGGCTGGCGTGCCATCCAGCAGGCATGGCGAGTGACGAAGGAAAATCCGGATGACGCATGATGAAGAAGGCAGGCGCGGGCGCGCGCGGAGGTATCCCACGGATCATAGCGCGCGGCCGCCGTCACCGGAAGGCGCGGCAACGCGCGTGCCGTCGGCGGGGCATCACACCGCGATCAGTTCCCGCACGCCGTCCTGTTCCATCGTCGCCCCCGCGCCCTTGGCCACCACTTCGCCCCGGCTCATCACCACGTAATGATCGGCCAGATGGCGCGCGAATTCGTAGTACTGCTCCACCAGCAGCACGGTCATGCCGAATTCGTCCACCAGCAGGCGCAGCGCGCGGCCGATGTCCTGGATGATCGACGGCTGGATGCCCTCGGTCGGCTCGTCAAGAATCAGCAGCTGAGGCTCGCTCATCAGCGCGCGGCCGATGGCCAGCTGTTGCTGCTGCCCGCCCGACAGGTCGCCGCCCCGGCGCTGGCGCATCGTGCGCAGCACGGGAAACAGCTCGTAGATGCGGTCGGGTACGCCGGCCGGCTTGCCCCGGCTGGCGGCGCCGATCAGCAGGTTTTCCTCGACGCTCAGGCGCGGAAAGATCTCCCGGCCCTGCGGCACGTAGGCCAGCCCGGCCGATACGCGCTCATAGGGCGCCTTCTTCTCCAGCGCCTTGCCGTCCCAGCTGACGCTGCCGCTGCGCGTGGGCACCACGCCCATCAGGCATTTGAGCAGCGTGCTCTTGCCCACGCCGTTGCGGCCCAGCAGCGTCGTCAGCTTGCCGTGCGGCACCTCGAACGACACATCGCGCAGGATGTGGCTGCCGCCGTAAAACTGGTTCAGTGCATTGACCTGCAGCATGGTTATCTTCCCAGGTAGGATTCGATCACGCGCTCGTCGCGCTTGACGGCGTCGAGGGTGCCCTCGGCCAGCAAACTGCCTTCGGCCAGCACCGTCACCCGGCCGGCATCGCCCGCCAGCGCGGCCACGAACTCCATGTCGTGCTCCACGACCATCATCGAGCAGCTGCCGCGCAGGCTGTTGAGCAGCGCCGCCAGTTGCATGGTTTCCTCGTCGGTCATGCCGGCCACGGGCTCATCGAGCAGCAGCAGCTGCGGCTGCTGCATCAGCAGCATGCCGATCTCCAGCCGCTGCTTCTGGCCGTGCGACAGCAGGCCGGCGGGCCGGTAGGCCTCGTCCTCCAGGCCCGTCAGCGCCAGGGTTTCCTCGATCCGGCGGTGTCCTTCGCCGGTCAGCCGCGCCCGCAGCGACGACCACCAGCGCTTGTCGGCCTTCATCGCCAGTTCCAGGTTCTCCCATACCGCGTGCTGCTCGAACACGGTGGGCTTCTGGAACTTGCGGCCGATGCCGGTCTGGGCGATCTTCGGCTCGGTCATCCGCATCAGGTCGATGGTCTGGCCGAGGAACACGCGTCCCGTGACGTTCGCGTTGCGCGGCCCGGTCTTGCCGGTGATGACGTCCATCATGGTCGTCTTGCCGGCGCCGTTCGGGCCGATCACGCAGCGCAGTTCGCCATGGTCTATCGACAGCGACAGCTTGTTCAGCGCGCGGAAGCCGTCGAACTGCACGGTCAGGTCCTCGATATAGAGGATGGGCCCGTGCGTGGTGTCGATGACACCGGGTTCGACGATGCGGCCCAGGCCGGTGGCGTCTCCGCTCTCTGCCTGTTGCAGTCCCAGCGCGGCGTTCATGCGTTGCTCCCTTGTTGCGGCGCCACCGCCGCTTCATCGGTGGCCGCCTCGATCTTTTCCGCGGCGGTGCGCTGGCCCCGCAGGCGCCGCACCAGCCCCACCACGCCATCGGGCAGGTACAGCGTCACCAGCACGAACATCGCGCCGAGCAGGAACAGCCAGTACTCGGCAAAGTAGGCCGTGAACATGGTCTTGGCGCCGTTCACCAGGAACGCGCCGACGATGGGCCCGATCAGGGTGCCGCGGCCACCCACGGCAACCCATACGGCCATCTCGATCGAGTTCGCCGGCGACATCTCGCCCGGGTTGATGATGCCCACCTGCGGCACGTACAGCGCGCCCGCAATGCCGCACAGCACGGCCGAGAACGTCCAGACGAACAGCTTGTAGCCCAGCGGGTTGTAGCCCGAGAACATCACGCGCGTTTCGGCGTCGCGCACGGCGGTCACCACGCGGCCCAGCTTCGACGTGACGATGTAGCGGCACGCAACGAAGCCGGCCACCAGCGCCAGAAAGGTCAGCACGAACAGGGCGGCGCGGGTCTGCGGCGCGGCCACCGCGAAGCCGGCGATGCGCTTGAAGTCCGTGAAGCCGTTGTTGCCGCCGAATCCCGTCTCATTGCGGAAGAACAGCAGCATCGCGGCATAGGTCATGGCCTGCGTGATGATCGACAGGTACACGCCCTTGATGCGCGACCGGAACGCGAAGAAGCCGAACAGCCACGCCAGCACGCCGGGTACCAGCACCACCAGCAGCAGCGCATACGGCAGGTGCTCGGTGCCGTGCCAGAACCAAGGCAGTTCCTTCCAGTCCAGGAACACCATGAAGTCGGGCAGGTCGCTCTTGTAGACCCCCTCGCGGCCGATCGAGCGCATCAGGTACATGCCCATCGCATAGCCGCCCAGGGCGAAGAACAGGCCGTGGCCCAGGCTCAGGATGCCGCAGTAGCCCCACACCAGGTCCAGCGCGATGGCCGCCAGCGCAAAGCACATGATCTTGCCGAACAGCGTCAGCGCGTAGGCCGACAGGTGCAGCGGATGGGTCTCCGGCAGCACCAGCGCGCAGATGGGCACACCGATGGCCACGACCACGGTCAGCAGCACCAGCAGCGTCCATACGCGGCCCGAGAACAGCGGCTGGCGCTCCGGCACCGACAGCTTGAACGCCTTGCGGGATGAAGAGGAAAAGCTGCTCATGTCAGGCCTCCGCGCTGCGCCCCTTGAGCGCGAAAAGTCCCTGCGGCCGCTTCTGGATGAACAGCACGATCAGCACGAGGACGAAGATCTTGGCCAGCACCGCGCCGTAGAACGGCTCGATGAACTTGTTGATGATGCCCAGGCCGAATGCCCCGACGATGGTGCCGGCCAGCTGCCCCACCCCGCCCAGCACCACGACCATGAACGAATCGATGATGTACGCCTGCCCCAGGTCGGGGCCCACATTGCCGATCTGCGACAGCGCGCAGCCGCCCAGCCCGGCAATGCCGGCGCCGAACGCAAACGCGTAGCTGTCCACCTTCCACGTGCGCACGCCCACGCAGGCCGCCATGGTGCGGTTCTGCGTCGTGGCGCGCACGAACAGGCCCAGACGGGTACGGTTCAGCACGGCCCACGCCACGGCCACCACGGCCAGCGCGAACAGGATGATGACCACGCGGTTGTACGGGATCACGAGCCCGGCCATCGCATCGAAGCCGCCGCTCATCCACACCGGATTGGCCACCTCCACGTTCTGCGCGCCGAAGATCGTGCGCACGGCCTGCATCAGCAGCAGGCTGATACCGAACGTGGCCAGCAGCGTTTCCAGCGGGCGGCCGTACAGATGCCGCAGCACGATCCGCTCCAGTGCGAAGCCAACCACGCCAGCCGCCAGGAACGAGGCCGGCAGCGCCGCCACCAGATACCAGTCGAACGCATTGGGCGCATAGGCGCGGAACAGCGTCTGCACCACGTACGTGGCATAGGCGCCAATCATCAGGAATTCGCCGTGCGCCATGTTGATGACGCCGATCAGGCCATACGTGATGGCCAGGCCCAGCGCCGCCAGCAGCAGCACGCTGCCCAGACTCAGGCCGGCGAACAGGTTGCCCAGCAGTTCGGCGCGGCGCTGTTCGCTGCGCATCTGGTCGATGGCCTGCTGGGCGGCCACGCGCACGCCCTCGTCGGCTTCCTTGTATTTGCCGGCATCGTCCTTTTCCATCAGCGGCATCAGCTTCTGGCGCGACTGCGGGTTGCTGTCGCTGCCCAGGATGCGGATGGCATCGAGCCGTGCGTCGCGAGGGGCCTCGGTGCCCTGGGCCAGTACGGTATTGGCCCAGATCACGTCCAGGCGGGCACGCAGCCCGGCATCGGCCTCGGCCTTGCGGGCGGCCTCGACCGCCTCGCGCGACGCGTTCCCGGGCTGGTCGAGCAGCGTGTTGATGGCCTGCGTGCGTACCGCGATGTCCGGCGACTGCAGCAGCAGGCTGCTGGCGGCGCTGTCGACGATGGTGCGCAGGCTGTTGTTCAGCGTCAGCGATTCCAGCGCGTCGCTCTTCACGGCGACGGGCTTGCCGCTGATGGCATCGAGATACTTGTCACCCTCCTGGCGCACCATGCCGACCGATGGCTCGTACTGCAGCGCATCGTCCTGCAGTGCCTTCAGGATCGGACCGGCCTGTTCGGCCGGCGCCTGCGTGACTTTGGCAAGCGCGGCGGTCTTGGCGTCGAAGTCGTCCTCGGCCAGCGGCTTCAGGTCGGCCTGCGTGAGCGGCGTGGCGGCCCAGAGCGGGGCAGCAGCCAGCAGCAACGCGGCGAGCATGGCGCGCAGCCACGAGCGGATATTGGGTCGGTGCATTCAGGAGCCTGGTTCGCGCGATGGATCGCGTCTAGTATTGTTCTTGTCCTTGCTCCCCTCTCCCGCCTGCGGGAGAGGGGCCGGGGGTGAGGGCACGGCAGGTCAAATCGCCGCACTCGCATCTTGAGAGGTTTTACCCTCGCCCCCACCCCTCTCCCACTGCATGGGAGAGGGGAGCGCATAACAACGGTCGGCAGCGCTTAGTTTCCGCCGACCTTGTCGGCCTTGCCTTCGTTACCCGCGATGAACGGGCTCCACGGCTGCGCACGGATCGGCTTCGGCGTTTTCCAGACCACGTTGAACTGGCCGTCGCCCTTCACTTCGCCGATCATCACGGGCTTGTACAGGTGATGGTTGTCGCCCATGGTCAGCGTGAAGCCGTCCGGCGCCTTGAAGGTCTGGCCGTACATGGCGGCGCGCACCTTGTCCACGTCGGTGGTGCCGGCCTTCTTCACGGCCTGGGCCCACATGTGGATACCGACGTAGGTGGCTTCCATCGGGTCGTTGGTCACGCGCTTGTCGCCGCCGGGCAGGTTGTTGGCCTTGACCCATGCCGCCCACTGCTTCTTGAACGCGTCGTTCTCGCCGTTCTTGACCGACATGAAGTAGTTCCAGGCGGCCAGGTGGCCCACCAGCGGCTTGGTGTCGATGCCGCGCAGTTCTTCCTCGCCCACCGAGAAGGCCACCACCGGCACGTCCTTGGCCTTCAGGCCGGCGTTGCCCAGTTCCTTGTAGAACGGCACGTTGGAGTCGCCGTTGATCGTCGAGATCACGGCCGTCTTGCCGCCCTGCGAGAACTTCTTGATGTTGGCGACGATGGTCTGGTAGTCGCTATGGCCAAACGGGGTGTAGACCTCTTCGATGTCCTTGTCGGCCACGCCCTTGCTCTTCAGGAACGCGCGCAGGATCTTGTTGGTGGTGCGCGGATACACGTAGTCGGTGCCCAGCAGGAAGAAGCGCTTGGCGCCGCCGCCCTCCTTGCTCATCAGGTATTCCACGGCCGGGATGGCCTGCTGGTTCGGCGCGGCACCCGTGTAGAACACGTTCTTGGACATTTCCTCGCCTTCGTACTGCACCGGGTAGAACAGCAACGCGTTGGTCTCTTCATAGACCGGCAGCACCGACTTGCGCGACACGGACGTCCAGCAGCCGAACGTCACGGCTACCTTGTCCTTGGTGATCAGCTGGCGGGCCTTCTCGGCGAACAGCGGCCAGTTGGAAGCGGGGTCGACCACCACGGGCTCGAGCTTGCGGCCCAGCACGCCGCCGCTCTTGTTGATCTCGTCGATCGTCATCAGCGCCACGTCCTTGAGCGAAGTCTCGGAGATGGCCATGGTGCCCGACAGCGAATGCAGGATGCCGACCTTGATCGGTTCCTTCGTCTGCGCCATCAGCGGGCTGGTACCGATCATCGCCGCGGCGGCTACTGCCGACAGCTTCAGCATGTCACGTCGTTTCATTGCAGCTCCCATTCTGTCCAATTTGTCGTATGTGGTCAGGGACTACGCACCCCGGGTAACGCTTCTGCAACTTGCGTGCCAAGCCCGGCAACGACCGCAAACCGTTGCCAGGCAACGGCGGCGAGACAAATCGGATGGGACGGAGCAGGGGCGCACCAGTAAGGTGCCGGGCGGGCGAAGGGGCAGGAACGGACGCATGCACCGGCGACGTGCATCGGCCCGATGCGGTGCACGGCTGGAAGGGGATCGGTGCGCGGCGCACCAGCGGCAAGATTTCGGATGGGAGGCCCACGGCCCCACCCTCCCGCCGCGGCCTGAAGCGGCCGGGGAAAAATGCAATAAAAAACGGGGCCGCAGGGGCCCCGTTTCTTCAGATACCGGTGACGACGGTCACTTGCTCATCCACGGCATCATGTTGGCGTTCATGTTGTGCATGATCCAGAGCGAGCCGGCCAGCACGATGAACAGGATCAGGACGGTGAACAGCAGTGCCATCACGTTCCACTTCTGGCCATCCGAGCCGTCCAGGTGCAGGAAGTACTTCAGGTGCACGATGATCTGCACCACGGCCATGCCCAGGATGATCCAGAGCGTGGTGGCGCGGTCGATCGAGCCGTCCATCACGATCTTGAACGGGATCACGGTCAGGATCACCGCCAGCACGAAGCCGATCACATACGACTTGACGCTGCTGTGGCCATGCGACGCGCCATGGGCGGCGCTTGCGTGTTGCTGTGCCATTTACATTGCTCCCATCAGGTAGACCACGGTGAACACACCGATCCAGACCACGTCCAGGAAGTGCCAGAACAGGCTGAGGCAGTTCAGGCGCTTGGCCACGGCCGGGGTCAGGCCCTTCTTCGACAGCTGGTACATCAGCACGAGCATCCACAGCATGCCGCTTGCCACGTGCAGGCCGTGGGTGCCCACGAGCGTGAAGAACGACGACAGGAAGGCGCTGCGGCTCGGGCCGGCACCTTCATGGATCAGGTGCGCGAACTCGTTGATTTCCATCGCCATGAAGCCTGCGCCCAGCAGGAACGTCACGGCCAGCCAGAACATCACGCGGCCGCGCTGCTGGTTCTGCATCGACATCATGGCAAAGCCGTAGGTGATCGACGAGAACAGCAGGATTGCCGTTTCCACGAGCACGTAGTTGAGCTCGAACAGCTCCTTGCCCGACGGGCCACCCGCCACTTCGCCGCGCAGGACGGCGAACGCGGCGAACAGGCACGCGAACAGGATGCAGTCGCTCATCAGGTACAGCCAGAAACCGAAGATGGTGTTCTCGCTGGTGTCGTGATGGGCGTGGTCATGCGACTCGTCGTGCGAGTGCGCATGCGCGGGGGCTTGCGCCCCAAAGCGGTCAAGAACTTCTGTCGACATCGTTATCAGCCCTGTGCAGCCACACGCTGCTGGTAGCGGGTTTCGATCTGCTCGACCTCGGCGGCCGGCACGTAGTAGTCGATGTGGTCATCGTTGGCGCGACGGATGAACGCCACCACCATGCCGACCAGGCCAACGGCGGCAAGCCACCAGATGTGCCAGATCAGCGCGAAGCCCAGCGCCAGGCTCCAGGCACCCATGTAGAAGCCGGCAGCCGTGTTCTTCGGCATGTGGATCTGCTCGAAGCCACTGGTCGGCAGCTTCTCGCCACGGGCCTTCATGTCGGCGAACGCGTCCAGGTCACGCACCACCGGGGTGTGCGCGAAGTTGTAGAACGGCGGCGGCGACGACGTGGCCCATTCCAGCGTACGGCCACCCCACGGGTCGCCCGTCACGTCGGCCAGCTTCTTGCGGTCGCGGATCGACACGACGATCTGCAGCACCTGGAAGAAGATGCCCAGTGCCACGAAAACCACGCCCACCACGGCCAGATGCAGCCACGGCGTCCATTCCGGGTTGTTCGTGTGGTTCAGACGACGGGTCATGCCCATCAGGCCCAGCACGTACAGCGGCATGAAGGCGAAGTAGAAACCGACGATCCAGCACCAGAACGCGCACTTGCCCAGACGCTCGTTCAGCTTGAAGCCGAACGCCTTCGGCCACCAGTAGGTGATGCCGGCCAGGTAGCCGAACAGCACGCCGCCGATGATCACGTTGTGGAAGTGGGCAATCAGGAACAGACTGTTATGCAGCACGAAGTCCGCTGCGGGCACGGCCATCAGCACGCCGGTCATGCCGCCGATCACGAACGTGATCATGAAGCCCAGCGTCCACAGCACCGGCGACGTGAACTGCACGCGGCCACGGTACATCGTGAACAGCCAGTTGAAGATCTTCACGCCCGTCGGGATCGAGATGATCATCGTCGTGATGCCGAAGAACGCGTTCACGTTGGCGCCGGAGCCCATCGTGAAGAAGTGGTGCAGCCACACGATGAACGACAGCACCATGATCGCGCTCGTTGCATAAACCATCGACTTGTAGCCGAACAGCTTCTTGCCCGAGAACGTGGCGATGATTTCCGAGAAGATACCGAATGCCGGCAGCACCAGGATGTAGACCTCGGGGTGGCCCCAGATCCAGATCAGGTTCACGTACATCATGGCGTTGCCGCCGCCGTCGTTCGTGAAGAAGTGCATGTCGAAGTAACGGTCCAGACCCAGCAGGGCCAGCGACACCGTCAGCACCGGGAAGGCGGCCACGATCAGCACGTTGGTGCAGAAGACCGTCCACGTGAACACCGGCATGCGCATCAGGGTCATGCCCGGGGCGCGCATCTTCAGGATCGTCACCAGGAAGTTCACGCCGGTCAGCAGCGTGCCCAACCCTGAAATCTGCAAGGACCAGAGGTAGTAGTCCACCCCCACGCCCGGGCTGTAGTCCAGGCCCGACAGCGGCGGATAGGCCAGCCAGCCCGTACGCGCGAATTCGCCAACCCCCAGCGAGATGTTGACCAGCAGCGCGCCGGCCACGAACAGCCAGAAGCTCAGCGTGTTCAGGAACGGGAACGCCACGTCGCGCGCGCCGATCTGCAGCGGCACCACGAGGTTCATCAGGCCCGTCATCAGCGGCATGGCCACGAAGAAGATCATGATCACGCCGTGGGCCGTGAACACCTGGTCATAGTGCTCGGGCGGCAGGAAGCCGGTGGCGCCGTTGGTGGCAACCGCCAGCTGGGTACGCATCATGATGGCGTCGGCAAAGCCGCGCAGCAGCATGATCAGCGCCACCAGCGAGTACATCACGCCGATGCGCTTGTGGTCGACCGAAGTGATCCATTCGACCCACAGGTAGTTCCACTTCTTGAAATACGTGATCGCGCCGAGCAGCCCCAGCCCGCCAAGGGCCACGCAGCTCAGCGTGATCATGATGATCGGCTCATGAAACGGAATCGCCGACAAACTCAATTTGCCAAACATCATTGCTCCTAGATTTGCGCGCCCACGGCCGGCTTGGCCGGCGTGGTCATGGATACACGCTCTTCGCCAAGCGTGTTACGCGACGTGCAGACCGGACCGCCATCGAAACCTTCGCGGGCCATGGCACGGCCGTCGTGCCCCATGTATTGATGCAGGATGCCGGTAAACAGGCCGTCTTCGATCTTGCCGAAGTACGTCACCGGATCTGCTTCGCTCGGCTTGGCCAGGACCTTGTAGTCCTCGGCACCGAGCTGCTTGCTGGACGCGCGCACCTGTTCCACCCACTTGTCGAAGTCGAAGTTCGACATCGCGATGGTCTTGAACTTCATGCCCGAGAAGCCGCCGCCGCTGTAGTTGGCGGACATGCCGTCGTACGTGCCGGCTTCATTGGCGATGAGGTGCAGCTTGGTCTCCATCCCGGCCATGGCGTACACCTGGCTGCCCAGTTGCGGGATGAAGAACGAATTCATGATCGAATCCGACGTGATCTTGAAGTTCACCGGCGTGTTCACCGGCAGCGCCAGCTGGTTGACCGTCGCGATCTTCAGTTCCGGATAAATGAACAGCCATTTCCAGTTCATCGCCACGGCTTCGACCTGCACCGGCTTGACGTTCGACTCCAGCGGCTTGTAGGGATCGAGATCGTGCGACGACTTCCAGGTGATGATGCCCAGCGCGATGATGATCAGGCAGGGAATCAGCCAGACCACGACTTCGATCTTGGTCGAGTGCGACCAGTCCGGGTCGTAGGTGGCCGACGTGTTGCTGGCGCGATACTTCCACGCGAACACGATCGTCAGGATGATCACCGGCACCACGACCAGCAGCATCAGCCAGGTGGCGATCAGGATGATGCCCTTGATGTCGACGCCGACTTGCCCCTTCGGGTTCATCAGCGCGTAGTCGCAGCCGGCCAGCAGGAGCAGGCCAAGGCAAGGCAGGTACCGCATCAGGCGCGGCATTGTTGATGTGTTCATGTCACGACGGTCTGGTTGCGCCACGCCTGTGCACAAGCGAGGCACTGCCGCCTGCTGCACGAGGCAACGGGCTGGCTGGGCTGGGAAAAACCGGGGACGTGTCCAAAGCTGGCGCAAGCGTTGATGGGGCGAGCAAGCACCGGCGGACCATGCGGCCGGGCAACGCCGTGAGCGCGGCTGGACAGCAACTGACGACTGCGTGCGCGAAACGCCGGGGGCGGAAGCGTGCGCTGAGGTAACCGACTGCCTGAACTGCGATCGTTCCCGGTTCGGAGCAGCCACCGGGACAAGCGTTGTGTCACGATGCTCACGCGATTTCCGCCTGCTTTTGACCGACCCGCCAGCGCAGCGAGCACGGTCTCCGAGCGGATATCGCATTACTTAAAACATCGTTGGGCGCGAATGTACCGCAACGCAACATTGCGGGTAAACCCAAACACAACGGAAACACTGTTCTTTTAACCGGACAATGTTCTTGATGTCGCGCAAAGGAAACAGATCACGTCGTGAACGTATTTGTCATGCGATTCTTCTGGACAAAAGAAAGGGGCCGCGTTCTAGCGGCCCCGCTCCGCTGCACCCCTGCAACGGCTAGGAGTAGCGCCGGCTGATCGATTCCGCCACGCAGACGGGGCGATCGCTGCCCTCGCGTTCGATGGTGACTTCCCAGGTCGACTGAGCGCCGAGCAGGCCGTTTGGCAACGGATCGAGCCGCTCGACCTTGAGCAGCTTCACGCGCGCGCGCAGCTTGCTGCCGACCGGCACCGGCGAGGTGAACCTCACCCGGTTCAGCCCGTAGTTGACGCCCATCTTGACGCCTTCCATGTGGATGGCGTTCTGCATGAACTGCGGCAGTAGCGACAACGTCAGGAACCCATGCGCCACCGGGGCGCCGAATGGCGACTCCCGCTTGGCGCGCTCGACGTCGACGTGGATCCACTGATGATCGCCCGTCGCCTCGGCAAACAGGTTCACCTGCTGCTGCGTGATTTCGGACCAGTCGCTGACGGCCACTTCCTGGCCCTGGAGGGACTCCAGCTCTTCCAGCGATGCAATGGTGCGCATATGACTTGTCTCCTATTGTCTTGTCGTCTTGTCGCCTTGTTGCCTGGCTGCGTGGCTTCCTGCCGCGCCCGCACCGGCCTCAGGCCGGACGGCGCTTGTACATGCCCATGCCCTTGACCGTACACACCACCTCGCCCTTCTGGTTGGTGCCCACCCACTGCGTCATCACCACCCCGCGGTCGGGCTTCGTGCTGGACGGGCGCTTCTCCAGGATCTTCAGCACGGCGCTCAGCGTGTCGCCGGCATAGACCGGCTTGATCCAGCGCACCTCGTCCACGCCGGGAGACCCCATGCTGGTCGAGCGGTCGCCCATCGACTGTACCAGCAGCCGCATGATGATGCCGCAGGTCATCCAGCCGCTGGAAATCAGGCCACCGTAGATGCTGCTTTCCGCCGCGGCCTTGTCGATGTGGAACGGCTGGGGATCGTATTGGCGCGCAAACGCGAGGATCTCCTCCTCGGTAACGTGGTAGCTGCCAAGCGGGATCTCGCTGCCGACGACATAGTCTTCGAAGTACATCTTGTTGGACATCGTGGGCTCCAAAGCAAAAAACCGCGCTCGGGGTCGCCGGCGCGGTTCAGGTCAAACACTACGGTCAGGCGGCTTCCTGGAAGCCCGGCTGGCTTGCGAAGCGGCCCAGGTGATGGTCCACGTCGCCAAACGTCGTGTTGATCATGGTCAGCCGCTTGAACATGTGCGCGGCCGGCAGTTCGTCGGTCACGCCCATGCCGCCGTGAATCTGCACGGCTTCCTGACCGACCGAGCGCGCCGCCTGGCCCACCCGCGCCTTGGCAGCCGACACGTAGCGGCGGCGTTCTTCCGGCGACGATTCCTCGAAGCGGGCGGCAGCCAGCAGCGTGATCGAACGCGACTGCTCGGCATGGATGAACATTTCCACCATGCGGTGCTGCAGCGCCTGGAAGCGCGCGATCGGCACGCCGAACTGCTGGCGCGTCTTGGCGTATTCGAGCGTGGCGGCGTTCAGCGTGTCCATCACGCCGACTGCCTCGGCGCACAGCAGCACGGCGGCGTAGTCGGCCGTCGCCTCCAGCACGTCAAAGCCCTTGCCTTCGGCACCGAGCAGCGTGGCCGGCGCGTCGGTAAACGTCACGTCGGCCGCACGCAGGTTGTCGATTGTGCGGTAGTCCTTGACGCTGACGCCGGCCCCGTTCGTATCGACCAGGAACAGCGAGATGCCATCACGATCGGACTGGGCGCCGCCGGTACGGGCCGACACCACCAGCTTGTCAGCCTGCGCACCGTGGATCGCCACCACCTTGCGACCGTTGAGCTTGCCGCCCTTGGCCGTCACCGTCACGTTGTTCAGTTCGTAGCGCGCCTGCGGCTCGTTGAACGCCGTGGCCAGCTTCACCTCGCCGCCGGCCACCTGCTCCAGCACCGCCTCCTGGCCGCCGGCCAGCTTCAGCGCCTGCGCGGCCACCACGGTGGCGAAGTACGGCTCCACGATCAGGCCACGGCCCAGCTGCTCCTGCACCACCATCATGTCGACGGCCGTACCCGAGAAACCGCCCTGCGCTTCCGGCACCGGCAGCGCGGTCAGGCCCAGTTCCACCAGGGCGCCCCACGCCTGCTCACCGTAGCCTGCCTCGGTCTTGATGTTCTTCTTGCGCGATTCGAAGTCGTAGCTCTTTTCGACAAAACGGCGAATCGCGTCGGCCAGCTGCTTCTGTTCGTCGCTGAGATTGAAGTTCATGTCGCGTGTCTCCTCACAGCCCCAGAATCATCTGGCTGATGATGTTCTTTTGAATTTCGTTGGAACCACCGTAGATCGACGTCTTGCGGTAGTTGAAGTAGTAGGCGGCCAGCGGCGCGGCATCGTCGTAGCCGGTCACGGCATGGTCGTGCTCGCATTCGAGGTAGGCGGTGTCGAACGGCTGCGCGTACGGACCCACGGCCTCCACCATCAGCTCGGTCAGCATTTGCTGGATCTCGGTGCCCTTGATCTTGAGCATCGAGGCTTCCGGGCCGGGGCCCTTGCCGGCGGCTTCGCTCGACACCACGCGGAGCACCGTGATTTCCAGCGCCATCAGCTCGATTTCCAGCGCGGCCACCTTGGCGCCGAACACCGGATCGGCCAGCAGCGGCTTGCCGTTCTTCTGCTGCTGACGCGCCACGCGCTTCAGGAACCCCAGTTCGCGCTTGGAATTGCCCACGCGGGCAATGCCGGTGCGCTCGTGGCCCAGCAGGTACTTGGCGTAGGTCCAGCCGCGGTTCTCTTCGCCCACGCGGTTTTCGACCGGCACCTTCACGTTGTCGAAGAAGACTTCGTTCACCTCGTGCTCTTCGTCGAGCATGATGATCGGGCGCACGGTGATACCGGGCGTCTTCATGTCGATCAGCAGGAACGAGATGCCTTCCTGCTTCTTGGCTTCAGGATCGGTGCGCACCAGGCAGAAGATCATGTCGGCGTGCTGGCCCAGCGTGGTCCAGGTCTTCTGGCCGTTCACGATGTAGTGCTTGCCATCCGACGTCAGTTCGGCACGCGTCTTCAGCGATGCGAGGTCGGAACCCGAGCCGGGCTCCGAATAGCCCTGGCACCACCAGTCGGTGCAGTCGAGGATACGCGGCAGGTAGTACGACTTCTGCTCGGCGTTGCCGTACTTCATGATCACGGGCGCAACCATCGCCACACCGAACGGCAGGACGCCGGGTGCGCCGACGCGGGCATTTTCCTCGTCCCAGATATGGCGTTGCGTGGCGTTCCAGCCCGTACCGCCGAATTCCACCGGCCAGTGCGGCACCGACCAGCCCTTGCCGGCCAGGATCTTGTGCCAGCGCACCAGATCGTCGCGGTTGGGGCGGCGGTGGTTGAGCACCTTTTCGCTGATTTCCGCCGGCAGGTTGGCTTCGAGCCAGCTGCGCACTTCCTGACGGAAGGCGTTGTCCGCCGCCGAGTAGTTGAGATCCATGCCCGTCTCCATAGGTGGTGCCGGCGGGCGCCGGCCGATTGTTTTACCTGCGCATCGCTGCGCTGGTAAAACCGGGCACAGGATGCTTGTTCAGTGGGCCGTCTGCTTCAATGCGTCCGGCACGATGAGCGGAAAGGTGTCGATGCCCTCTTCAGCCAGCGCCTGCACATCCTCGGCGGTGGCCGAACCGCGAATGCCGCGTTCGGGCGCCTCCTCGTAATGCATGCGCCGCGCTTCCTCCACGAAGCGGTCTCCCACGTCCTCGGTCTGCGCCAGCACCTGCCGCACGGCCTTCAGGTAGTGGGCCTGCAGCGCCTGCATCATCTGCCGGGCTTCGGCCTTGCCTGGTTCGCCATCGCGGCCCTGCGTCGGCGCCGGCTTCGCGGTGGCACCCGACAGATTCAGGCGCGGCGCGCTGGGCAGGCGGCTGACCGCATGATCGCCACAGACCGGGCATTGGACGAGGTCGCGTGAAATCTGCGATTGCGCATCTTCCTCCGAGGCAAACCAGCCCTCGAAACGATGGTCTTGCGCACAGCGCAGGTCGAGCACCTTCATGATCTTTCCAGCCCGTCGGGGCAATGTTAGCCGTGAATCGAAATTTTGTGAACGGTCGTGCTAATTTTTTTGCAGCCGTTTTTGCCTGGCAGGATACGTAGGAAACACAATCCCGCCGATGGCAGCCTATTTAGGCGCCGAGCCCTTAAAAATCAAGGGAAAACCCGTGGTTCGCGCCTCGCCAAGCTTAGCAGCAAAGCGACGTTCTAGCCGGCCGACCGTGCGGTCGGGAACGGCGGTTCGGCCTGTTCGCCGGGCTGCCAGCTGCCCGAGACGATTTTCTCCAGCCAGAACGCGCCGATGATCGTCTTCACGTCGGTAATGCGGCCTTGCCGCACCCAGTCAATGACCTGTCCGACAGGTGTGACGAAGGTCTCAAGGAATTCACCGTCGTCGAGCTTCGACTCGCCGGCCGTCAGATCGCGTGCCAGGAACAGGTCGATGAACTCGGTCGAATAGGAAATGACGGGGTGGATGCGTGTCAGGTAGTCCCAGCGCGCTGCCGTGTAGCCGGTTTCTTCCAGCAGTTCGCGCTTGCCGCACACCAGCGCGCCCTCTTCCGGGTCGAGCTTGCCGGCCGGGAATTCGAGCATGACTTCGCCCACCGGATAGCGGAATTGGCGCTCCATCAGCACGGTGCCATCGTCGAACAGCGGGATCATCATGACCGCGCCCGGATGCAGCACGTACTCGCGCCCGGCCTGCTTGCCGTCGGGCAGGCGCACGATGTCTTGCTTGAGGGTCAGGAATTTCCCGCGGTGGATGGTTGCCGAAGCGACCGGCGTCTCGCGGAGATGGTCGTCCGAGACTTCGGACGACTGGGAGGAAACGGGGAGAGTCTTGTCGGTCATGCGCGCTCCGGAGATGGCACGGACCGGAGCAGGCAAGCCCTCAGGCCGTGCGATGTTTGACCAGGTATTGCCAGGTGAAGCCCGGGAAGGCAAACACCAGCATCATGCAGGCCGTGATGGCGTAGAACTGCCAGCCCTGCGGGAATGCGTTGCCAAGGCCCGCTTCCACCGCAAAGCCAGCAACACCGGCCACCACGTACCAGACGAACAGTTCCACGGCCCGCAGCCACAGCGGCTTGCGGGCCCATTTCAGGCCCACCGCCGCGAACAGGCGCTGATTGACGAACGGCAGGTTGGCACAGACCAGTGCCAGCAAAATGACAAACCAACCGCCCGCCGAGGAACTCATGTCGTCACCTTGTTATGTTACGAAGCCAGCGTGGCGCGGATGGCCTGGTAGCACAGGTTCATCAGCGCAGCCGGGAACAGGCCCAGCAGGATCACGGCCAGGCCGTTCAGGCTCAGTACCGACCGCACGCCAACCGACGCTTCCAGCGGCTCTTCGCCAGCCGGCGTGTCGAAGTACATCAGCTTCACGATGCGCAGGTAGTAGAACGCGCCGATCAGCGAGAACACCACGGCCACCACGGCCAGCCAGCTCATGCCGGCCTTGACCACGGCCGACAGCACGGCCAGCTTCGCATAGAAGCCGACGGTCGGCGGGATGCCGGCCATCGAGAACATCATCACCAGCATCAGCAGCGCAAACCACGGATGACGGCGCGACATGCCCTTCAGGTCGTCCAGCGTCTCGGCCTCGAAACCCTTGCGCGTCCGGATCAGGATCAGGCCGAACGTGCCGAGCGTGGTCAGCATGTAGGTGATCGAGTAGAACATCGACGCGCTGTAGGCATTGGCCGCGCCATCCGCCTTGTTCGCCACCACGCCGGACAGCATGCCCAGCAGGATGAAGCCCATGTGCGAGATGGTGGAATACGCCAGCATCCGCTTCAGGTTGGTCTGCACGATCGCGGTCAGGTTGCCGATCAGCAGCGACACGACCGACAGCACCACCAGCATCATCTGCCAGTCGCCGGCCAGCGGCAGCAGGCCTTCGACCAGCAGGCGCATGATCAGCGCGAACGCGGCAACCTTCGGGCCGGCAGCGATCAGCAGCGTCACCGCAGTCGGCGAGCCCTGGTAGATGTCCGGAATCCACATGTGGAACGGTGCGGCACCGAGCTTGAACGACACACCCGCGACGATGAACACCACGCCGAAGGCCAGCATCGTCGTGTTGACGCGACCCGACTCGACCACGCGGAAGACTTCACCCAGGTTCAGCGAACCAGTGGCGCCGTACATCATCGACATGCCATAGAGCAGGAAGCCCGAGGCCAGCGCACCCAGCACGAAGTACTTGATGGCCGATTCCGACGTCACGCGCGAGTCGCGGCGCAGGGCCACCAGGGCGTACGACGACAGCGACAGCAGTTCCAGGCCCAGATACAGGGTCAGGAAGTTGTTGCCGGTAATCATCACGAGCTGACCGCCGAGCGTGAACAGCGCGAGCATGTAAAACTCGCCCGCGAACATGTCGCGGTTGCTCAGGTAGGTGCGCGTGTAGATAAGCGTCAGGAACATGCCCAGCGAGCAGAACGCCGACAGCACGTTGGCCATCGGATCCACGACCACCAGGTTGGCGAACACGTAGTGCGTCTCGCCGTTCGCGGCGTCCAGTGCAAACCAGAAGGTCAGCACCAGCGTCGTCAGCAGTGCCAGCGGGTATGCCACGCTGGTGCGGCCCTTGCCGCGCGCTAGGTCGATCCAGTTGATCGCCGCGATGGCGACCGCCAGGAAAATGATTGGCGCCACCGGGGCCAGGCTAGAGGACGATTGCATGTTGGTTTCTCTCCCCCGCTTACAGCTTGGACTGTGCCACGTGGGACAGCAGGTTCACCACCGAGGCGTGCATCACATCGGTGAAGGGTTTCGGGTACAGGCCCATGTACAGCGTCAGGATCGCCAGCAGGCCGAACATCAGGAATTCGCGCTTGTTCAGGTCTACCAGTTCACGCACGTGCTGATGCACGATATCGCCAAAGATCACGCGCTTGACCATCCACAGCGAGTAGGCCGCGCCCAGGATCAGGGCCGTGGCAGCCAGCAGGCCGATCCAGAAATTGAACTTGACCGACGCCAGGATGACCATGAACTCGCCGACGAAACCAGAGGTAGCCGGCAGGCCGCAGTTTGCCATGGCGAAGAACACCGAGAATGCGGCGAACTTCGGCATCACGTTCACCACACCGCCGTAGTCGGCGATCTGGCGCGAATGCACGCGGTCGTACAGCACACCGATGCCGAGGAACATGGCGCCCGACACGAAGCCGTGCGAGATCATCTGGATGATGCCGCCTTCAACGCCCAGGTCGTTGAAAATGAAGAAGCCGAGCGTCACGAAGCCCATGTGGGCGATCGACGAATACGCCACCAGCTTCTTCATGTCGGCCTGGACCAGCGCCACGAGGCCGATGTAGATCACCGCGACCAGCGAGATCGTGATGATGAACGGTGCCATGTAGTGGCTGGCGTCCGGCGCGATCGGCAGCGAGAACCGCAGGAAACCGTAGGCGCCCAGCTTCAGCATGATCGCGGCCAGCACCACGGAACCGCCGGTCGGCGCTTCCACGTGGGCGTCCGGCAGCCAGGTGTGCACCGGCCACATCGGCACCTTCACGGCGAAGGCCATGAAGAACGCCAGGAAGATCAGGATCTGTTCTTCGAACGACAGCTTGGCCTGGTGCCAGGACAGGATGTCGAACGTACCGGTCTTGTTGTACAGGTACAGCAGGGCAACCAGCGTCAGCAGCGAGCCCAGCAGCGTGTAGAGGAAGAACTTGAACGCGGCGTACACGCGGTTCGGGCCACCCCAGACACCGATGATGATGTACATCGGGATCAGCGTGGCTTCGAAGAACACGTAGAACAGCATGCCGTCCAGCGCGCAGAACACGCCCACCATCAGACCCGAGAGGATCAGGAACGCGGCCATGTACTCGGCCACCCGTTCGGTGATCACTTCCCAGGCCGAGATCACGACGATCACGGTGATGAACGACGTCAGCACGACGAACCACATCGAGATGCCGTCAACGCCCAGGTGATAGGCAATGTTGAAGCGCTCGATCCAGTTCGCCTGCTCGACAAACTGCATTGCGGCCGTCGAGGTGTCGAAATGGAAGACCAGCGGCAGCGTCACGGCGAAGCTGGCGATGGCACCGAACAGCGCCATCCAGCGCGCGAAGCCCTTGCTGTTGTCGGAGCCGAACATCAATACCAGCAAGCCGAAGAAGATAGGCAGCCAGATTGCGAGAGACAGAACCATTTGTTTGTTTTCCTTACTCGGTGCCTATCACTTGGTGCCTATCACGCCAGTGATCGTCAGCGTCAACAGCACCAGCATGCCGAGGATCATCGCGAAAGCGTAATGGTAGATGTAGCCGGACTGCAGGTAACGGCTGGCCGCGGCAAACGACGCCACCACACGGGCCGAACCATTGACGAACAGGCCGTCGATGAAGCTCTGGTCACCACCCTTCCACAGGCCGGTACCCAGCAGGCGCGCGCCACGGGCAAACACTGCCTCGTTGATCGCGTCCATGTAGTACTTGTTCTCGAGCAGGTTGTAGAGACCCGAGCAGCGTTGCTTGATGGCGGCCGGGATGTCCGGGCGCTTCATGTAGAAGAACCACGACAGCACCACACCGGCAATTGCTAGCCACAGCACCGGGGTCGTCAGCGAGTGAATCGCCATTGGCACCCAGCCGTGGAACGCTTCCTTCAACTCTTCCATGGCGTGATGGTTCTCGCCGACGAAGATCACGTCCTTGAACGCCAGGCCATGCTTGAAGAAGTCACCGAACAGCATCGGCTCGATGGCGATGGCGCCAACGATCACCGACGGGATGGCCAGCAGCACCAGCGGCAGCGTCACTACCCACGGCGACTCGTGCGGCTTCTGGCCCGGAGCCAGACCATGGTGGTGGTCGTCGCCGTGCGATTCCTCTTCTTCCTCGTGGTGATCGTGGTGCGCGTGCGGCTTGCCGAAACGCTCTTCACCGTGGAACACCAGGAAGTACATGCGGAACGAGTAGAAGGCGGTGACGAACACGCCAGCCAGCACGGCGAAGTACGCGAAGCCCGAACCGGCCAGGTGCGACTCGGCCACGGCCTCGATGATCGAGTCCTTCGAATAGAAGCCCGAGAAGAACGGCGTGCCGATCAGCGCCAGCGAACCCACCAGCGACGTGATCCAGGTGATCGGCATGTACTTGCGCAGGCCGCCCATGTTGCGGATGTCCTGGTCGTGGTGCATGCCGATGATGACCGAACCGGCCGCAAGGAACAGCAGCGCCTTGAAGAATGCGTGGGTCATCAGGTGGAACACGGCCACCGAGTAGGCCGAAGCGCCAAGCGCCACGGTCATGTAGCCCAGCTGCGACAGCGTGGAGTACGCCACCACGCGCTTGATGTCGTTCTGGATGATGCCCAGGAAGCCCATGAACAGTGCCGTGATGCCGCCGATGATCATCACGAACGACAGGGCGGTGTCCGACAGCTCGAACAGCGGCGACATGCGCGACACCATGAAGATACCGGCCGTCACCATGGTTGCCGCGTGGATCAGTGCCGAAATCGGGGTCGGGCCTTCCATCGAGTCAGGCAGCCACACGTGCAGCGGGAACTGCGCCGACTTGCCCATCGCGCCGATGAACAGGCAGATGCACGCCACGGTGATCATCAGCCAGTCGGTGCCCGGGAAGATCACGGTTGCCAGCTGCTCGCGCTGGGCGAACACGTCCGTGTAGTTCATGCTGCCGCTGTACGCCAGCAGCAGGCCGATACCGAGGATGAAGCCGAAGTCACCCACGCGGTTGACCAGGAACGCCTTCAGGTTGGCGAAGATCGCGGTCGGACGCGTGTACCAGAAGCCGATCAGCAGGTACGACACCAGGCCCACAGCTTCCCAGCCGAAGAACAGCTGCAGGAAGTTGTTGCTCATCACCAGCATCAGCATCGAGAAGGTGAACAGCGAGATGTAGGCGAAGAAGCGGTTGTAGCCGGGGTCCCCGTCCATGTAGCCGACGGTGTAGATGTGCACCATCAGCGAGACGAAGGTCACCACGACCATCATCATCGCCGTCAGGGAATCGACCAGGAAGCCGACTTCCATCTTCAGCGAGCCGATGGCCATCCATTCGTACACGGTGGCGTTGTAGCCGGCGCCGTTCATCACGTCGAGCAGCACCATCACGGAGAGGACGAACGAGATGGCGACACCGAGGATCGTTGCCGAGTGGGCCACGATGCGGCCGCCGCGCGTCTCCGAGGAGAACGTGCCGAAGAACTTGGTACCGAACAGACCGGCTATCGCGGCACCGGCGAGCGGTGCCAGCGCAATCGCCAGCAGCAGGTTGGGGTTGAGCGTGGTTGCCATAGGACGCTTATTGGTGTGCGGTCGGGATGCAGTCTTGGTTCATGTCGTGAGCGTTCATGTCAGCCCTTGAGGGTATCCATGTCGTCCACGTTGATCGTGTCCAGGTTACGGAACAGCACGACCAGGATTGCCAGACCGATTGCCGACTCGGCGGCGGCCACCGTAAGGATGAAGAAAACGAAAACCTGTCCGGCCAGGTCGCCCATGTAGTGCGAGAAGGCGACGAAATTCATGTTCACCGCAAGCAGCATCAGTTCGAGCGCCATCAACAGCACGATGACGTTCTTGCGGTTCAGGAAGATGCCAACGATGCTGATCGCGAACAGGATGGCACCGAGGACGAGAAAGTGAGCGAGAGACAGCACAGCGGGTTCTCCGGGCTTAGTTCTTGTTGGCGGACACAGCAGCATCCGCTTCGGCCCGGCCCTCGGCCGGCATCTTCACCATGCGCACGCGCTCGTCGCGGCGTACACGCAGCTGGGCACCCACGTCCTGCGCCTTGACATCCTTGCGGCGGCGCAGCGTCAGGGCCACGGCGGCCACGATGGCCACCAGCAGGATGATGCCGGCCACTTCGAAGGCGTACACGTAGTCGGTGTAGATCAGCTTGCCCAGCGCGGCGGTGTTCGAATAATTCGGGTCCTGCGCGCCCGGCGGCAGCACGGCGTTGGTAGTGCCGATGAAGTTGCGCACCAGCACGATGGCCATTTCGGCGATGATCAGCGCACCGACGATCGACGCCATCGGCACGTACGTCCAGAAGTCGCGGCGCAGGTGCTCGATATCGATATCGATCATCATCACCACGAACAGGAACAGCACCATCACCGCACCTACGTACACCAGCACGAGCAGGATGGCGAGGAACTCGGCCTTCAGGATCATCCAGATCGCCGCGGCGGTGAAGAACGCCAGGACGAGGAACAGTGCGGAATGCACCGGGTTCTTTGCCGTGATGACTTTCAGTGCGGAGAGCACCAGCACCAGGGCAAAGGCATAGAAGATGGCTGTCGTGAGTTCCATGGTCCCTATCGGATCCTCTTTGGGCCGCGCCGGTCCGGGCTGCCCGTCGGGGGCAGCCACGCCTTGCGCGACTTGCTTCTCTTGGTTGTGCCCCTTGCGGGGCGACTTCAAATTCGTTGCCGGGAACCGCGCACCGTATGCCTGGCTCCCGTCCTGCCGGTCCGCTTAGCGGTACTTCGCGTCCGCGGCCTTGGCTGCCGCGATCTGCGGCTCGTAGCGGTCGCCCACTGCCAGCAGCATGTCCTTCGTGAAGTACAGGTCGCCGCGCTTCTCGCCGTGGTACTCGAAAATATGCGTTTCCACGACCGCGTCGACCGGGCAGGCTTCTTCGCAGAAGCCGCAGAAAATGCACTTGGTCAGATCGATGTCGTAGCGCGTGGTGCGGCGGGTGCCGTCGTTACGCACATCCGACTCGATCGTAATGGCCATGGCCGGGCACACCGCTTCGCACAGCTTGCAGGCGATGCAACGCTCTTCCCCGTTCGGGTAGCGGCGCAGTGCGTGCAGGCCGCGGAATCGCGGCGACATCGGCGTCTTCTCTTCCGGGAACTGGACAGTCACCTTCCGGGCGAAGAGATAGCGGCCGGTAAGTGCCATGCCCTTGAAGAGTTCCTTCAGGAGCAGGCTGTTAAAGAAGTCCTTGATGGCGATCAGCATGACGATTGCTTCCTAAGTATTTCCGCGCGGCGCGCCCTGCCCGTTCGGGCGGCGCGCCGTCGCCTGGCCTCTTAGTGCCAGATGTTCCACGGCGACTTGATCCAGATCGCCACAATGATCAGCCACGCCACGGTCAGCGGAATGAAGATCTTCCAGCCCAGACGCATGATCTGGTCATAGCGGTAACGCGGGAACGAGGCACGAATCCAGATGAACACAGACAGCAGCAGGAAAACCTTGATCACCAGCCAGAAGAAGCCCGGGACCGCATTCGTGATCACGCTCGAGAACGGCGGCGCCCAGCCACCGAGGAACATCAGCGAGGTCATCGTCGAGATGATGATCATGTTGATGTACTCGGCCAGGAAGAACAGCGCGAACGTCATGCCCGAATATTCGATCATGTGACCGGCCACGATTTCCGACTCGCCTTCCACCACGTCGAACGGATGGCGGTTGGTTTCCGCCACGCCCGAGATGAAGTACACGGCGAACATCGGCAGCAGCGGCAGCCAGTTCCACGACAGGATGTTGATGCCCATGTCCGCGAAATAGCCCACATTCTGGCTGTTCACGATCGTCGACAGGTTCAGGCTGCCGGCCACCATCAGCACGGTGACCAGCGCGAAGCCCATGGCGATTTCATACGACACCATCTGCGCCGCGGCACGCATGGCGCCGATGAACGCGTACTTCGAGTTCGATGCCCAGCCGGCCAGGATCACGCCGTACACGCCCACCGAGCTGATGGCCATCACGTACAGCAGGCCGGCGTTGACGTCCGCCATCACCACTTCGGGCTGGAACGGGATCACGGCCCAGACGGCCACTGCCGGCACCAGCACCATCAGCGGCGCAACCAGATACATCATCCGGTTGATCTGCGACGGGAACATCACTTCCTTGAGCAGCAGCTTCAGCACATCGGCAATCGGCTGCAGCAGGCCCAGCGGACCCACGCGGTTCGGGCCGATACGGACGTGCATCCAGCCAATCAGCTTGCGTTCCCACAGAATCAGGTAGGCCACGCACAGCAGCACCGGCACCACAATGACCACGGCACGGATCAGGATCCAGATCAGCGTCCAAGCGCTGCCGAAGATGGCCTGGCCCTGCGAGGTAATGAGATCGATCATGTTGCTATCTCGCTCTTCTTATACGGTGGCCGTCGCGGCGGCACCCTGGCCGGCCGACAGGTCGATGGCTTTCTCAACGGTGACGGTACCGAACAGCGCGCCCAGCGTTGCGGCGGCCACGGTGGCAGCCGGCACGCGCACGGCATTGGCCGGCAGCGTCTTTTCCAGCGCCGCGGGCAGCACCACGCTGGCACCGTCCTGCGTCACGCGCACCGGGTCGCCCGCCTGCACGCCCAGCTTGGCGAACAGTTCCGACGACAGGCCCACCGTCATCGCGCGGCGCGCGGCAGCGGTCAGCTGCAGCGAATCGGCACGACGCACGATCGGGTCGGCGTGGTAGATGGGCACATCGGCGATACGCTCGATACCGTTGGCGGCGGCAGCCGTCACGCGGATCGGGGCGTCGGTAGCGTTGTTCAGCTGCGCCGGAGCCAGCTTGACCAGTGCGGCATCGCGCACGGCTTCGGCGGTTTCGAAGTCGAAGCCCGGCACGTCGAGCAGGTTGCCCAGCACGCGCAGCACCTTCCAGCCCGGACGCGACTCACCCAGCGCGCGCACCACGCCGTTGAAGCTCTGGGCACGGCCCTCGGCGTTCACGAACGTACCGGCGGTCTCGGTGAACGGCGCGATCGGCAGGATCACGTCGGCGTATTGCATGGCCGCTTCCGAGCGGAACGGCGACAGCACCACGACGGTTCCGGCCTGCTGCAGCGCGGCCAGGGCCTTGCGTGCATCGGCGGTATCGAATTCGGCTTCGGCGTTCAGCACGATGTATGCCTTGCGCGGCGCATCGAACATCGCCTGGGCATTGGCACCGCCCTGTTGCGGCAGCGCGCCGGCAATATAGCCGCCGACGGTGTTGGCCGCCTCGGTCAGGAAGCCCAGCGTGGCTCCCGTTTCCGTTGCGATCCACTGGGCCAGCGCGTGCAGCGCCGAGAATTGCGGGTGGCGCACGGCTTCGTTGCCGAGGAACACGGCACGGCGCTCGCCCGACAGCAGCGCATCGGCCACGGTCCTGGCGGCGTCGCCACCGTCGAAACCATCGGTCCCGGCCGGAGCGGCCACGCCCTTGGCGGCGGCCACGGCACGGGCCACGCCGGCCAGTGCGGCAGTCCAGGCCGACGGTGCCACGTCGATACGTGCGGCCAGCGGCATCAGCAGGTCTTCACCGCCGGTACCGATCACGGCCACGCGGGCACCCTTCTTGGCGGCCTGACGCAGGCGGGAGGCCAGCAGCGGCTGATCCTTGCGCAGCGAAGCGCCAATCACCAGCGCGCGTTGCAGCGTGGTGACGTCGGCAATCGGCATGCCCAGCCACGGCGCGCCCTTCAGCGCGGCCGAGAAATCGGTCTGGCGCAGGCGGAAGTCCACGTTGTCGCTGCCCAGGCCACGGACGAGCTTGCCCAGCAGGAACAGTTCTTCCAGCGTGCTGTGCGGGCTGGCGATGGCGGCGATCTGGTCGGCACCATGGTCACGCTTGATGCTCGCCAGGCCGTTGGCCACGTATTCCAGCGCGGTCTGCCAGTCGGTTTCCATCCACTGGTTGCCCTGCTTGAGCATCGGGCGGGTCAGACGGTCGGCACTGTTCACGCCTTCGTACGAGAAGCGGTCCTTGTCGGAGATCCAGCACTCGTTGACGTCTTCGTTTTCCAGGGGCACCACGCGCATCACGCGCTGGTTCTTGGTCTGGACCACGAGGTTGGCACCCACGCCGTCGTGCGGCGACACCGACTTGCGACGAGCCAGTTCCCAGGTACGGGCCGAATAACGGAACGGCTTGCTGGTCAGCGCGCCAACCGGGCACAGGTCGATCATGTTGCCGGACAGTTCCGAATCCACGGTCTGGCCGACGAACGTCGTGATTTCCGAGTGTTCGCCACGGTTCAGCATGCCCAGCTCCATCACGCCGGCCACTTCCTGGCCAAAGCGCACGCAGCGGGTGCAATGGATGCAGCGGGTCATCTCCTCCATGGAGATCAGCGGGCCCACGTTCTTGTGGAACACCACGCGCTTTTCTTCCTTGTAGCGCGACTCCGAGGCACCGTAGCCCACGGCCAGATCCTGCAGCTGGCATTCGCCGCCCTGATCGCAGATCGGGCAGTCGAGTGGGTGGTTGATCAGCAGGAATTCCATCACGGACTTCTGGGCCTTGACAGCCTTTTCGGAGTTCGTGAAGACCTTCATGCCGGGCGTCACCGGGGTGGCGCAGGCGGGCAGCGCCTTGGGCGCCTTTTCCACTTCGACCAGGCACATGCGGCAGTTCGCCGCGATGGACAGTTTGCGGTGGTAGCAGAAGTGCGGGATGTAGGTGCCCAGCTTGCGGGCCGCTTCCATCACGAGGCTGCCTTCCGCAACCTCTACCTTCTTGCCGTCGATCTCGAGTTCAACCATGTTCTGCCACGCTTCAGGAATGGGCCGGGACCATGCACTGCTTGTGTTCGACGTGATATTCGAACTCTTTCCAGTAGTGCTTGAGCATGCCGCGTACCGGCATCGCCGCGGCATCGCCGAGCGCGCAAATCGTGCGACCCATGATGTTTTCCGCGACGTTATTGAGCAGGTCCAGGTCTTCCTGGCGGCCTTCTCCGTGTTCAATACGATTCACCATGCGGTAGAGCCAGCCGGTGCCTTCACGGCACGGCGTGCACTGGCCGCACGATTCTTCAAAGTAGAAATACGACAGGCGCAGCAGCGACCGCACCATGCAGCGCGTTTCGTCCATGACGATCACGGCGCCCGAGCCCAGCATCGAGCCGGCCTTGGCGATCGAGTCGTAGTCCATGGTCGACGCCATCATCAGGTCGGCCGGCACCACCGGGGCCGACGATCCGCCAGGGATCACGGCCTTGAGCGCCTTGCCGCCGCGCATGCCACCCGCCAGCTCCAGCAACGTGGAGAACGGCGTGCCCAGCGGGATTTCGTAGTTGCCCGGACGCTCGACGTCGCCGGAGATCGAGAAGATCTTGGTGCCGCCGTTATTCGGCTTACCCATCTTCAGGTATTCGTCCGGGCCCACGGCCAGGAGGAACGGCACCGCTGCGAACGTCTCGGTGTTGTTGATGGTGGTCGGCTTGCCGTACAGGCCGAAGCTGGCCGGGAAAGGCGGCTTGAAGCGCGGCTGGCCTTTCTTGCCTTCCAGCGATTCGAGCAGCGCGGTTTCTTCGCCGCAGATGTACGCGCCGTAGCCGTGGTGGGCATGCAACTGGAAGTCGAAGCCCGAACCCAGGATGTTGTCGCCCAGGAAACCGGCGCGGCGTGCCTCCTCGAGGGCTTCCTCGAAGATCTTGTATTCGTTCCAGATTTCGCCGTGGATGTAGTTGTAACCCACGGTGATGCCCATCGCGTACGCCCCGATAGCCATGCCTTCGATCAGCGCATGGGGGTTGTAGCGGATGATGTCACGGTCCTTGAACGTGCCCGGCTCGCCCTCGTCGGTATTGCAGACCAGGTACTTCTGACCCGGGAACGAACGCGGCATGAAGCTCCACTTCAGGCCGGTCGGAAAACCCGCACCGCCACGGCCGCGCAGGCCCGAGGCCTTGACGTCGGCAATCACCTGCTCGGGCGTTACCTTCTGTTCGAGGATACGGCGCAGCTGGGCGTAGCCGCCACGCTTGACGTAGTCCTCGAGGTGCCAGTTCTTGCCGTCCAGGCCGGCCAGGATCAGCGGCTTGATGTGACGGTCGTGCAGAGAGGTCATGTTACTTGTCCCCCTTGGCGGCGGCTTCGGCCTTGAGCTCGTCGACCAGGGCGTCGAGCTTCTGGTCGCTCATGAAGCTGCACATGCGGGTGTTGTTGACGATCATCACCGGTGCGTCGCCGCAAGCGCCCATGCACTCGCCTTCCTTCAGCGTGAAGCAGCCATCGGCGGTGGTTTCGTTGTAGTCGATCCCGAGCTTGCGCTTCAGGTATTCGCCAGCCCGGTCGCCGCCCGACAGCGCGCACGGCAGGTTGGTGCAGACGGTGAGCTTGTACTTGCCCACCGGCTTGGTGTCATACATGTTGTAGAACGTGGCCACCTCTTCCACCCACACGGGCGGCATTTCCAGGTAGCTGGCGACGAACTGCATGACTTCGGGGGAAACCCAGCCCACCTCGCCCTGTGCCACGGCGAGTGCCGCCATCACGGCCGACTGCTTCTGGTCGGCCGGATACTTCGCGATCGCGCGATCGATTTCCTTGAGAGCTTCTGCTGATAGCATGGTCATTGCAGTAATACGGCGAAGTCCTGCCCTTGTATGCCGGGCTTCGCTGGTTTGCAGCCGTCGCTGCCATGTTCTGCCGGCCCGGAATGCTCCAGCGCATTCCTTGCCGATCCGTCGCAGGCCGGAGCCTGCTGCCACCATTACCGCCGGGGCCGGCCGAACACGCCCGGATCGTCGTCCGGACAACGGCCTGTGACGGGATACCCTTCTGCCGGTATCCCTTAGCGGTCGATCTCGCCGAACACGATGTCCTGTGTCCCGATGATCGTGACCGCATCCGCAATCATGTGTCCCTTGGCCATTTCGTCGAGCGCGGCCAGGTGGGCAAAGCCCGGAGCACGGATCTTCAGGCGGTACGGCTTGTTCGCACCGTCCGAGATCGCGTAGATACCAAACTCGCCCTTCGGGTGTTCCACTGCCGCGTAAGCCTCGCCCGGCGGTACGTGGATGCCTTCCGTGAAGAGCTTGAAATGGTGAATCAGCTCTTCCATGTTCGACTTCATGTCCACGCGCGACGGCGGTGCCACCTTGTGGTTCTCGGAAATCACCGGACCCGGGTTGCGGCGCAGCCAGTCGATGCACTGCTTGATGATGCGGTTCGACTGGCGCATTTCTTCCACGCGCACCAGGTAACGGGAATAGCAGTCGCCCGCCGTGCCCACCGGGATGTCGAAGTCGATCTTGTCGTAGACCTCGTACGGCTGCTTCTTGCGCAGATCCCACTCGATGCCCGAGCCACGCAGCATCGGACCCGTGAAACCCATCTGCAGCGCGCGCTCCGGAGTCACCACGCCGATATCCACCAGACGCTGCTTCCAGATACGGTTATCGGTCAGCAGCGTCTCATATTCATCCACGTACGTCGGAAAACGGTTCGTGAAGTCTTCGATGAAGTCCAGCAGCGAGCCCGAACGGTTTTCGTTCATGACCTTGATGGCCTTCTCGTTGTGGATCTTCGACGCGCGGTACTGCGGCATCGTGTCCGGCAGGTCGCGGTAAACGCCGCCCGGACGGTAGTAGGCTGCGTGCATGCGCGCGCCCGACACCGCCTCGTACATGTCGAACATGTCCTCGCGCTCGCGGAACGCGTACAGGAACACGGCCATCGCGCCGACGTCCAGCGCGTGGGCGCCGATCCACATCAGGTGGTTCAGCAGGCGGGTGATCTCGTCGAACATCACGCGGATGTACTGCGCGCGGATCGGCACCTCGATGCCGAGCATCCGCTCGATCGCCATCACGTAGGCGTGTTCGTTGACCATCATCGACACGTAGTCGAGACGGTCCATGTAGGGAACGCTCTGGATCCAGCTCTTCTGCTCGGCCAGCTTTTCGGTGGCGCGGTGCAGCAGGCCGATGTGGGGATCGGCACGCTGGATGACTTCGCCGTCCAGCTCGAGCACCAGACGCAGCACGCCGTGTGCCGCAGGGTGCTGGGGACCGAAGTTGAGGGTGTAGTTCTTGATATCTGCCATGACGCCGTTCTCAGTGCTTCGTGCCGCCGTAGTTTTCCTCGCGAATCACGCGCGGCGTGATTTCGCGCGGCTCGATCGTCACCGGCTGGTAGATGACCCGCTTCTGCTCGGGGTCGTAACGCATTTCCACGTAGCCCGAGACCGGGAAATCCTTCCGGAACGGATGGCCCACGAAACCGTAGTCCGTCAGCAGACGGCGCAGGTCGGGGTGGCCTTCGAACACGATGCCGTAGAAGTCGAACGCCTCGCGCTCGAACCAGTTCACCGAGTTCCACACGTCGATCAGCGACGGCACCACGGGCATGTCGTCGTCCGGCGCGAACACGCGCAGGCGCAGGCGCCAGTTGTGCTTGAGCGACAGCAGATGCGTGACAGCCGCGAAGCGCGGGCCGTCCCAGGTGCCTTCGGCATAGTCGGAATAGTCGACGCCGCAGAGGTCGATCGCCTGCTCGAAGTGCAGCGACGGGTCGTCACGCAGCAGGCGTGCCACGTCGAGGTAGTCGGCAGCCTTGACGATCAGCGTCAGTTCGCCGATGGCCTCGGTCAGGTTCTGCACGCGCTTGCCCAGAACTTTCTCGAGGGCGGCCTTGAGGGTATCGAGGTTCGCCATGTCAGCCCTTGCGCGCAATGGTGTTGGTACGCTTGATCTTGTTCTGGAGCTGGATCACGCCGTAGATCAGCGCCTCCGCGGTCGGCGGGCAGCCCGGAACATAGATGTCGACCGGCACGATGCGATCGCAGCCACGCACCACCGAATACGAGTAGTGGTAGTAGCCGCCGCCATTGGCGCACGAGCCCATCGAGATCACCCAGCGCGGTTCTGCCATCTGGTCGTAGACCTTGCGCAGCGCGGGGGCCATCTTGTTGCAGAGCGTGCCTGCCACGATCATCACGTCGGACTGACGCGGCGACGGGCGGAAGATCACGCCGAAACGGTCCATGTCGTAGCGTGCGGCGCCGGCGTGCATCATTTCCACTGCACAGCAGGCCAGACCGAACGTCATGGGCCACAGGGAACCCGTGCGGGTCCAGTTGATCAGCTTGTCAGCGGTCGTCGTGACAAAGCCTTCGTTGAGAACGCCTTCGATTGCCATTTCACATCACTCCCAATCGAGCGCGCCCTTTTTCCAGATGTAGACGAAGCCCACGATGAATTCCAGCAGAAACACGCCCATGGCGATGAATCCCGGCCAACCGATGTCCTTGAGGGCAACGCCCCAGGGAAACAGGAAGGCAGTTTCGAGATCGAACAGGATAAAGAGGATGGCGATGAGGTAGTAGCGCACGTCGAACTTCATGCGCGCATCCTCGAATGCCTCGAAGCCGCACTCGTACGGCGACAGCTTCGCTGCGTCAGGATTGTTGGGACCGAGAATCCGACCAATGGACATCAGTGCCACACCGAGCACGATGCCAAAGAGGATGAAGACGAGGACGGGGAAGTAGGCTTCGAGTGTCAAGGTACGGCCAGCCTTATCTGGAATGTTGTCAACAGCACCAGCTAGCGGCGACCTGTTGCCCACCCCAGGCGCCATCCCGTCTTAGCACGGCGCCGCCTTGCGGACTGCCGGAGAGTCAATAGTGCGATCCGTGCATGACACGGACGCGACATTGACTTCCGATCAATTGTTTGGTGCCGACGGCGAGACTCGAACTCGCACAGCTTTCGCCACTACCCCCTCAAGATAGCGTGTCTACCAATTTCACCACGTCGGCTGGGGGAGAAACAATATTGCCTTGCGCCGGGTTTTTACACCCTACGAAGCGTTGTCAGAAGAGTCTGTCCTCTGGCTTTCGCCCCGCGCTGGGGAATCGTTTCAAGCCTTGCATTCTAACTCATGATCCCTGATTTGTTCAATGCACAATCACAAATTAAATCAGGAATCCTTGAACACACTGTTCGATTATTGCGTCAATGCCGAAGCTTACTTCGGCACTGCGGGCCCGGCCGGTGCCGATGCGGCAGCCGCTGCCGGCGCCGATGCGGACGGTGCCGAAGCCTGGGTAGCCTGCGGCTGCTGGCTTGCGCCCATCACGCCCAGCGAAGCCTGCGGCTTGTAGTTGCCCAGCAGCGTCAGGCCCAGCGTGCAAGCGAAGAACAGCGCCGCCAGAACGGCCGTGGTACGCGACAGGAAGTTTGCCGAGCCCGATGCACCGAACAGGCTGCCCGATGCGCCAGAGCCGAAGGCCGCGCCGACGTCGGCGCCCTTGCCGTGCTGCAGCAGGACCAGACCGATCACGCCCAGCGCGGACAGAACCTGCACGACGACCAACAGAGTCTTGAAAATTGCCATTTGGTTAAATTCGTTTCGTACTTGCCTGATCAGACAGTCGCATCCGGCATTCAGGCGTTGCCGATCGCGAGGAAATCATCCGCCTTCAGCGAGGCGCCGCCAATCAGGCCCCCGTCGATATCGGACATGGAAAACAGTTCCGCCGCATTGTCCGGCTTCACGCTGCCGCCGTACAGGATGGCGATACGCTCGCCCACGCCTGCGTCCTTGCCGGCGACCTGCGCGCGCAGTGCGGCATGGACGGCCTGAGCCTGCTCGCTGGTGGCCGTCTTTCCAGTGCCAATGGCCCAGACGGGCTCATAGGCCAGGACAATGCGATTCAATTGATCGATAGACAGTGCATCGAGCACGGCTTGCAGCTGACGGCCCACCACCGCCTCGGTCTGCCCCGCCTCGCGCTCGGCGAGCGTTTCGCCGACGCAAACGACCGGAATCAGACCCGATTCCAGGGCGCGCAGTGCCTTGGCAGCCACCTTCGCATCGGATTCACCGTGGTACGTGCGGCGCTCGGAGTGACCCACCAGCACATAAGTACAGCCGAACTCGGCCAGCATCGGCGCCGCAACTTCGCCCGTGAAGGCCCCGCGGACTTCGGCCGACGTGTCCTGGGCGCCCCACGACACCTGGGTACCGGTGAGCAGCGACTGGCACTGGGCAAGATAGGGGAACGGTGCGCAGACGGCCAGTTTTGACTTGGCCGGCGCTGCCTTGATGCCTTCCAGCAGGGCCGCATTGGCGGCGAGGCTGCCGTGCATCTTCCAGTTGCCGATGACCAGCTTTTGTCTCACAAGGGTCCCCTCTCAAATCAAACCGGCTATTGTAGCGTGGTCAACGGGGGGCCGCCAGCGCATGGCGGCCAATTGCGGACAGCCAGTGGTCGTCGGCCCACAATTGCGACAGCGATGGGGGGTGGGTTGGGCGGAGAAACCCCGTAACACGGCACCCCC